>NZ_JZWY01000847.1:0-10543 GCF_000966955.1 Streptomyces sp. NRRL S-495 | reverse complement strand
GCCCGCGGGCCGGTCGGGCTCGCCGGAACGGGTGACCGGCGGCGGTGTGTCCCCCGGGTCGGGCGGCGGGCCGGGGTGGGGTGGGTATAGGTGGCAGCCCGGGCGAGCGCCGTGCCCGTCGGGGACCGCCAACGGAAGGGACCGTCCTCATGACCCACGCACCCACCAGGGCGCAGAGCGTCGACGAGGTCGTCGAGCGGATGCGGGAGATCGGGGCGCGGCTCGACCCCGGGGACGGGATCGCGTGCTTCAACCGGATGCACCTGCGGGTGGCCGCGCTGGTGGAGCGGCGGATCGCCGCCGGCGAGGTCCGGGACCCGGCGTTCGTCGAGCGGCTCGGGGTCCTGCTCGCCAACCAGTACTTCGATGTGCTGGACGCCGCCGGGGCGGGTCGGGCGGTCGGCGACGCCTGGCAGCCGCTGGTCGACGCGCGGGACGACCGGAGGGTGTGGCCGGTGCAGTTCGCCTTCGCCGGGACCAACGCCCACCTCTGCCACGACCTGCCGCTCGCCGTCGTCGAGACCTGCATCGAGCGCCGGACCACGCCCGACACCCCGCCGGTGCACGAGGACTACGTCCTGGTCGGCGAGCTGCTGGTGCGGGCCGAGGCCGAGGAGCGGGCCGGGTTCGAGCAGCGGATCGCCGGGGCCGCCGCCGGGGCGGCCGAGCCGCTGCGCCACCTGGTGGGGGCGTTCTCGACCGCCCGGGCCAGGGAGGCCGCCTGGGCCGCCACCCTGTCGCTCTGGCAGCAGCGCAACATCCGGCCGCTGTTCGACGCCACCCTCGCCGCCGTCACGGCGGGCACCGCGCTGGCCGGGCGGATGCTGGTCACCCCGATCCCGGTGGCGGCCCCGGAGACCGTGTCGGAGCCCGTGCCGGAGTCCGTACCGGAGTCGGCTGCGGAGTCGGCTCCGGGCCCGGTCCGGGAGGAGTGAGGCGGGTCCGGTCGGCGGATCCCGGCGGGCGGGCGGTGCGGGCCCGGGGTGGAGTGGTGGGTGATCCGACCCGTCGAAGGACCTGGAAAGGCCGCCGATGTCCTCCTCGCCCGCCCGGTACACCGATCTGACCGCCATGGTGATCAACTGCACCCTCAAGCGCTCGCCCGAGCGCAGCCACACCCAGGGGCTGATCGACGTCAGCACCGGGATCCTGGAGCGCCAGGGCGTGCGGGTGGACGAGGTCCGCGCGGTCGACCACGACCTCGCCACCGGGGTCTGGCCGGACATGACCGAGCACGGCTGGGAGACCGACGACTGGCCGGTGCTCTACAGCCGGGTGATGGCCGCCGACATCCTGGTGCTGGCCGGGCCGGTCTGGCTGGGCGACAACTCCTCGGTGATGAAGCAGGTGATCGAGCGGCTGTACTCCTGCTCGTCGATCCTCAACGAGCACGGCCAGTACGCGTACTACGGCCGGGTCGGCGGCTGCCTGATCACCGGGAACGAGGACGGCGCGAAGCACTGCGCGATGAACGTGCTGTACAGCCTCCAGCACCTGGGGTACGTGGTCCCGCCGCAGGCCGACGCGGGGTGGGTGGGGGAGGCCGGGCCGGGGCCGTCGTACCTGGACGCGGGTTCGGGCGGGCCGGAGAACGACTTCACCAACCGCAACGCCACCTTCATGACCTGGAACCTGCTGCACCTCGCGCGGATGATCAAGGACGCGGGCGGGATCCCGGTCCACGGCAACCAGCGGTCCGAGTGGGACGCGGGCTGCCGCTTCGACTTCGAGAACCCCGAGCACCGCTGAGGCGGTCCGCCACCGCCGAGGCGGTCCTCCGGCTACGCACCACCCTTCACCAGCGGCCCCGCCACCCGGCGGGGCCGCTCTGCCGTGGGCGCCGGCCCGAACCGATCATCGGATGCGCTGCTTCAAACGCAACACACGTGAACGTTCACCCTTTCGAGTGCACAGGATCATGCGAAGCGGCTCAGATCGTTCCGCCCCGCCTACGGTTGGGCAGCAAGTGAGACGGGGCCCCGCCGCATGGGGAGATCCCCTCTTCTGGACGAGGCGACGGCCCGTCATGACGTGTCCCCCCTTCACAGAGGAAGGTTCTCCCATGCCCGTGGCCACGAGCAGCGAGACACCGCAGACGTCGCAGCATCCGCACTCCGGCCGCAGGGCGGCGGTGCGGTCATGAGCGGGACGGCGCTGGAGCAGATCCTCCGCGGACCGAGCGGACTCGGCACCTCGGCACTGAGTTTGACGCCACGTCAACTTCCGTCCACGGCAGACGCGGTGGCCGACACGGATGGCGCGGACGGCGCGGCGCGGGGCAAGCCGGCGAGCGGGGACCCGATCCCGGGACTGTACTTCCACCCGGTGGGCGAGCCGGACGCGGAGCGGGTCGCGGAGGTGAGCCGGCGGATCAAGCTGTGGGCCGAGGAGGAGGTGCAGCTCTACCCGCCGGACTATGCGGAGGAGTTCGACGGCTTCTCGGTCAGCCGCTACATGGTCGGCTGCCACCCCGACGCGCCCAGCGTCGACCACGTCATGATCGCCACCCGGCTGATGGTCGCCGAGAACGCCGTCGACGACTACTACTGCGAGGACCACGGCGGTTCGCCGGTCGGCCTCGGCAGTCGGCTGCTGCTCGCCCACACCGCGCTCGACCCGGTGCACACCACCGCCGAGTACCAGGGCGCCTGGGCGGAGTCCCTGGCGGCGGACGCGCCCCGGCGCGCCTACCGCTCGGCGATGGACCACTTCGACCGCAGCGCCACCGCCGCCCAGTCGGACCGGTTCCGGCACGACATGGCGCGGCTGCACCTCGGCTACCTCGCCGAGGGCGCCTGGGCCCAGGAGGACCATGTGCCGGAGGTGTGGGAGTACCTGGCGATGCGCCAGTTCAACAACTTCCGCCCCTGCCCGACCATCACGGACACCGTCGGCGGCTACGAGCTGCCCGCCGACCTGCACGCCCGCCCCGCCATGCAGCGGGTCATCGCGCTCGCCTCGAACGCCACCACCATCGTGAACGACCTGTACTCGTACACCAAGGAGCTGTCCAGCCCGGGCACCCACCTGAACCTGCCGGTGGTGATCTCCGAGCGCGAGGGGGTCAGCGACCGCGACGGCTACCTCAAGGCCGTCGAGGTGCACAACGAGCTCATGCACGCCTTCGAGGCGGAGGCGGCCGCACTCGCCGCCACCTGCCCCGTCCCGGTGGTGGTGCGCTTCCTGCGCGGCGTCGCCGCCTGGGTCGACGGCAACCACAACTGGCATCAGACCAACACTTTCCGTTACAGCCTGCCCGACTTCTGGTAACCAAGGAGCTGAACCGTGTCCGTCACCGACACCACCCCCGTGAACCGCACCGCCGTCCCCGGGCCGGCCACCCCGTACCAGGGCGACATCGCCCGCTACTGGGACCACGAGGCCCGGCCGGTGAACCTCCGCCTCGGCGATGTCGACGGCCTCTACCACCACCACTACGGCATCGGCGCGGTCGACCAGGCCGCGCTGGGCGCGCCGGACGACAGCGAGCGCGAGAAGAAGCTGGTCGCCGAGCTGCACCGACTGGAGTCCGCACAGACCGACGTGCTGCTGGACAACCTCGGTGACATCGGCCCCGAGCACACCCTGGTCGACGCGGGGTGCGGCCGCGGCGGCTCGATGGTGATGGCCCACCAGCGCTTCGGCTGCAAGGTCGAGGGTGTCACCCTGTCCGCCAAGCAGGCCGAGTTCGGCAACCGGCGGGCCAAGGAGCTGGGCATCGACGGCTCGGTGCGCGCCCAGGTCCGCAACATGCTGGACATGCCGTTCGACACCGGCAGCGTCCGGGCGTCCTGGAACAACGAGTCCAGCATGTACGTCGACCTGGAGGACCTGCTCGGCGAGCACTCCCGGATCCTGTCGGTCGGCGGCCGTTACGTCACCATCACCGGCTGCTGGAACCCGACCTACGGCCAGCCCTCGAAGTGGGTCTCCCAGATCAACGCCCACTTCGAGTGCAACATCCACTCCCGCCGCGAGTACTTCAAGGCGATGGCCGACAACCGCCTGGTACCGAACGCGGTCATCGACCTCACCGCGGCCACCCTCCCGTACTGGGAGCTGCGCGCCACCGTGCCGTCGCTGGTGACCGGCATCGAGGAGGCGTTCATCAACTCCTACAAGGACGGCTCCTTCCAGTACCTGCTGATCGCCGCCGACCGGGTCTGATCCCGCGTCGCCGCACGGCGAGGACCCGGCCCGGCCGCACGGCGGCGGGCCGGGTCCCGTGCGTTGGGGGGCGGGTCCTGTGCCTCCGGGGGCGGGCCGGGAGTGCGGGCGCGTCCGGGGAGGGCCGGGGGGTGTCCGGGCACAGGGCTGGTCGACGGGATGTCGGAGGCGCGTGATATGCAGTGCATCCGAGTGGCCACTGCGAGGCCATACGAACGAAACCGCTGACCGTCCCGGTCGACGAGGTCTCAGGGGGGCCGCACCATGTCCTTTTTCCGACGCCGATCCGCCGATGACGCCCCGGCGGGTCCGGCCGGCCGTCGGAGCCGCGGCCTCGGGCGGAAGGCGCCGCGCGGCCTCACCCCGGTGCTCGACCTCTCGCACGGCGACGAGGAGCTGCGCCGGCTGCGCGCCCTCGCCGAGGCCGGCGACTGGAACGCGCTCGGCTCCGTCCTCACCGAGATCGACGACGCTGCCGAGCTGACCTGGCTGCTCCACCGGCTCGGCTCCGTCGAGGGCACCGAGCGCTGGCTGGCCGGCACCGTCGCCGAGCGCCCCGAGGACACCCTGCTACTGCTGTTCTCCGGCGCCCGGCAGATCGCCTGGGCCTGGGAGGCCCGCACCGGCCAGCGCGCCCAGCAGGTCACCGAGGAGCAGTGGCAGCTCTTCCGCGAGCGGCTCGGCACCGCCGAGGAACAGCTGCTGGAGGTTGCCGAGCGCGAACCGTCCTGGCTCGCCCCCTGGTTCTTCCTGCAGATCGGCGCCCGCGGCGCCTCGCTCGGCCGCGGCATCGCCACCGCGCGCTTCGACGCCGCGCTGCGCCGCGACCCCGAGCACCTCGCCTCCCACCAGCAGCGGCTGCAGCAGCTCTGCGCCAAGTGGGGAGGCTCGCACGAGGAGATGCACGCCTTCGCCCGCCGGGCGATGCTCGACGCCCCCGAGGGCAGTCCGCTCGGCGAGATCGTCGCCCTCGCGCACCTGGAGCACTGGCTCGACCTGCCCGGCGGCGAGGACCACGCCTATCTGACCGGCCCGACCGTCCGCGCCGCGCTGCGCGAGGCGACGCTGCGCTCCGTGCTGCACCCCGCCTACCGGCGCCGGCGCGACTGGCGGGCCACCCACAACGTCTTCGCGATGGTCCTCTCGCTCGCCGACGAGCGCGAGCTCGCCCACGCGGTGTTCGCCACCCTCGACGACGTCGTCACCGACTGGCCCTGGTACTACCTGGGCGGCGACGAGGCCGAGAACTTCCGCACCCACCGCGACCGCTGCGCACCTTAGGGGCCCGGGTCTCCCGGTCCCGCGACGCCCGGCCCCGCGACCCCGGCCGCGGCTGCCGCCGCCGGGAGCCGTCGTGCCGCCCCTCCCCATGCCCGAACCGCCCTTGCGATCGAAAGAGCCACCGGTGTCCCCATCCGAGAACCCGACGAGCGCGCACACCTTCCAGGTCGACCTGCGCGGCCTGGTCGACCTGCTCTCCCACCACCTCTACTCCAGCCCCCGCGTCTACCTGCGCGAACTCCTGCAGAACGCGGTCGACGCCATCTCCGCCCGGCAGGCCCTCGACCCGTCGGCGCCCGCCGCGATCACCGTCCGCACCGACCACGGGCTGACCGTCACGGACACCGGCATCGGCCTGACCGAGCAGGACGTCCACACCTTCCTCGCCACCATCGGCCGCAGCTCCAAGCGCGACGCCGAGGGCCGCCTCGACGGTGACGGACTCGCCCGCGCCCGGGGCGACTTCATCGGCCAGTTCGGCATCGGCCTGCTGGCCTGCTTCGTCGTCGCCGACGAGATCACCGTCGTCACCCGCTCCGCCGCCACCCCCGACGCCCCCGTCATCGAGTGGCGCGGCGGCTCGGACGGCCGCTACACCATCCGCACCCTGCCGGCCGAGGCCAAGCCCGAGCCGGGCACCACCGTCCGGCTCGCCCCGCGCGCCGACGCCGCCGAGTGGACCCGCACCGACCGGGTGATCTCCCTCGCCCGCGACTTCGGCAGCCTGCTGCGCCACGAGGTCACCGTGGTCGACGGCCGGGGCGAGACCACCCGGGTCAACCACACCCCGCCGTGGGCGGACCGGCACGGCTCCCCGCTGGCCCGCCGCGAGGCGCTGGCCGCGTACTGCCGCTCGACCTTCGACTTCACCCCGCTCGACACCATCGAGCTGGACCTGCCGCTGGTCGGCCTGCGCGGTGTCGCCTATGTGCTGCCCGACGCCGTCCCGCCGTCCCGCCGGGCCGGCCACCGGGTCCACCTCAAGGGCATGCTGCTCTCCGACCACGCCGACGAACTCCTGCCCGACTGGGCGTTCTTCGTCCGCTGTGTGGTCGACACCGACGGCCTGCGGCCCACCGCCTCCCGCGAGGGCTTGTACGCCGACGAGATGCTCGCCGCCGTCCGTGACGCGCTCGGCACCCGGATCCGCGACTGGCTCACCGGCCTGTCCGCCAGCGACCCGGCGCTGCTGCACCGGTTCATCTCGGTGCACCACCTGGCCGTCAAGGAACTCGCCCGCTACGACGACGAGTTGCTGCGGATGCTGCTGCCCTGGCTGCCGTTCGAGACCACCGACGGCAATGTCACCCTGGACGAGTTCGCCCGCACCCACCCGGTGGTCCTGGTCACCCGCACCGTCGAGGAGTTCCGCCAGGTCGCCCCGATCGCCGGTGCCGCCGGGCTCGGCGTCGTCAACGGCGGCTACACCTACGACCGCGACCTCGTGCACCGGCTGCCCGAGATCCGGCCCGGCACCTCCGTCGCCGACCTCGACCCCAGCACCGTCACCGCGCACCTGGACACCGTCGACCCGGCCGCCGAACTCGCCGCCTCGGCCTTCCTCGCGGTGGCCCGCGAGGTGGTCGGCCGGTTCGACTGCGACGTCGCCCTGCGCAGCTTCCACCCGACCAGCGCGCCCGCCCTGCTGCTCGACAACCGGGAGGCCAGGCACGAGCGCGGCCGCGCCCAACTCGCCGAGGAGGCCGACGGGTTGTGGGCCGACATCCTCGGCTCGCTGCGGGCCGAGGTGCCCCGGGCCCAGCTGGTCCTCAACCACCTCAACCCGCTGGTGCGCCGGGCCGCCTCGATCGTGGACCGCGAACTCGCCGTCACCGCCGTCGAGACGCTCTACGGGCAGGCCGTGCTGCTCACCCGCCGGCCGCTCACCTCCAGCGAGAGCGCCCTGCTCAACCGCTCGTTCATCAGCCTGCTGGACCACGCGATGCTCGGCCACGAGGCCGCCGGCCGGTCCGGCGGGTCCGGCGGGGGCGCGCAGGACCGGCAGGACCCGCACGGCCCGCAGAAGGAGGCGTGATGCTGGACACCATCGACGCGGTGATGGCCGCGCTGCGCGACAACGACGCCCGCCCCTACGGCCGGCAGCGGACCGTCACCGCCGAGGAACTCGTCGACGCCGCCGACCAGTTCGAGGACACCGGGCTGCGCGCCATGGCCCTCCTCGAACTCATGGAGGCCTACGAGTACGACGGCGAGCGGAGCAAGGCCCCGGTCGTCTTCGCCCGCGTCCTCAGGCTCTGGGACACCGACCCGGACAGCTTCGGCGAGTGGGCGACGCAGCAGGTGTTCTGGCGCTTCAAGTGGGTCGCCACCTCGCTGCTCGGCACCCCCGACGTGCCGCTCGCCTCGGTCCGCCGCTGGCACGGCGAGATGCGCGACCGCTACCGCGCCGCCGGCCACGGCCTCCAGCCCTACTACGCCCAGCGCTTCCACCTCGCCGCCCACATCGGCGAGGACGTCCAGGATGCCTACGA
Organism: Streptomyces sp. NRRL S-495; assembly: GCF_000966955.1. NCBI lineage: Bacteria > Bacillati > Actinomycetota > Actinomycetes > Kitasatosporales > Streptomycetaceae > Streptomyces > Streptomyces sp. NRRL S-495. The sequence goes on along the minus strand of NZ_JZWY01000847.1, from coordinate 2,603 downwards.
GCTGTGGGCCGCCCGGCCGCGCACCGAGCTGAGCGACTGCCACGCCTGCGAGGTCCGCGCCGCGGCCTCCCATCTGGTGCGCCAGGGCGACGACGCGGCCGCGCTGGAAGCCTGGCGGCCGGTGCTCAGCGGTGAGAGCACCTGCGCCGAGGAGCCCCATGTCAGCCACGCCCAGGCGCTGCTCCCGCTGCTGCGCCAGGGCCGACTGGACGAGGCCCGCTCCAGCCACCTGGTCGGCTACCGCTTCGCCCGCGGCAAGAGCGGGCTGGTCCGCTCGGTCGGCCAGCACATCGAGTTCTGCGCGCTGTCCGGCAACGAGCCGCGCGGGCTGGAGATCCTCGCCGAGAACCGCGACCTGTTCGGCGTCACCGGCGACCCGAGCGGCCGGCTGGACTTCCTCACCGGCGTCGAGGTGCTGATCGCCGGCCTGGCCCGGGCCGGCCACGGCGCACTCACCGTCAGCGGCCCGCCCGGCGCGAGCTGGACCGTCGACACCCTGCTCGCCCATCTGCGCACCGAGGCCGACGCCCTGGCCGCCCGCTTCGACGCCCGCAACGGCACCGCGGCGGTGGGCTCCCGCCGCCGCGACCGGCTCGCCCGCCGGCCGCTGCTCGCCGAGCCGCTGGCGCTGGGCGTGCGGGCCTCGGCCGCGCCGGAACTGGCCGCCGTCCCGGTGGTGCCGGCGGTGCCGGTCCGGGAGGCCGAGCCGGAGCCGGAGGACTTCGCCGCGCTGGTGCTCCGCGCCCGCGAGCTGCAACTGCTCGGGCACCCCGACGCGGACCGGCTCTGGCGGCGGATCGACGAGCGGTTCACCGCCGAGGGCGAGGCCGCGGTCACGGGTGCGGCCGATGCGGACGACCGGGTGGGTACGGCCGGGCAGCTGCGCGCCGAACTCGCCGAGCGGCGGGCGCACGCGGCACTCGACCGGGAGGACTGGAAGGAGGGCGCCGCCGAACTGCGGGGCGCCGGCGACCTCTTCGAGCGGGAGGGGCTGGCCGGGCGGGCCCTGGCGGCCCGGACCCGGGCCCTGGTCGCCGTCCTCGTCGGGGACGGCTCGGAGGGTGGTTCGGACGACGGGGACGGGGGCGACTCCGGGGACGGCTCCGAGTCCGGGGGCGCCGACGCCGCCGGGACCGCGCGGGCCGTCGACTGGGCGGCCCTGGACGCCGCACTGGCCCGGGCCGAGGAACTGGCCGCCGCCCCCGGCGGCCCCGCCCTCGCCGACGACGACTACCTGGTCGTCCTCCAGTGCCGCGCCTACGCCGCGCACCACGAACTCGTCCTGGCGCTGCCCGAGCCGCCCGAGGAGCCGCCCGCCGAGCAGGCCGGGCGCTTCGCCCGCACCGTCACCGCCTACCGCGAGGCCGCGGCCGCCCGGGGCTCCGTGCGCCGGCTGACGGTGGCCCGCCAGTACGCCGCCGACGTCGCCGCCCGGCAGGGCCGGATCGCCGAGGCGGCCGAGGAACTGCGCACCGTCATAGCCGAGTTGGAGCAGGCCGGGCAGCCCTGGCACACGCCCCGCGCGTACGGCCTGCTGGGGCAGGCGCTGCTGCAGAACGGCGAGCAGGCCGAGGCTGTGGAGGTGCTCCACCGGGCCCTGGCCGCGGCCGCCCGCTGGGCCGACGAGTCCTACCCGTTCGCCGCCACCTATCTGATGGCCGGGCACGCCAGCGCCCACCTCGGGGACACCGGTGCCGCGATCCGGGCGCTCTCCGAGGCCGCCGGACGCTTCGACCGCAAGGGCCCGGCGGCCGCCGGGGACGCGGCCAGGACCAGGCTGCAGCTCGCCGACCTGCTGAGCTCCGCCGACCGGACCGCCGACGCGGTGGCCGTCCTGGAGTCGGTGCTGGCCGACGCGGCCGCCGCCGGACCGGACGACCGGCTGTTCGCCCAGGCCAGGCTGGACCTCGCACGCGGCCTGTACACCCTGGACGAGTACCGGGACGCCGCCGAGGAGTACCTGCGGCTGGCCACCCTCCTGGAGGGCTGGACCGAGGACCTGCACCTGCGCACCATGGTCGCCGCCGAGGCGGCCGTCGCGCTCGCCCTCGCCGACCGCTGGGAGGCCGCGCACGCGGCCAGGTCCCGGGCGCTCGCCGCGCAGGAGCAGTGGCCGCAGACCGGTCCGGTCTCCGCGATGCTGCGGCAGTTCGCCCGGCTCCTCGTGCAGCGGGAGGGGGCGGACGGGCTGGAGCAGGCCCTGGCCCGGCTGGCCGAGGCGGACGCCGTGCGCGAGCGGGCCGAGCGGGCGGAGCCCGAGGCCGACGCCTGGTACCTGCGGGCGTCCGTCCACTACGAGCGGGCCCGCGCCTACGCGGTGGCGGACCGCTACGAGGAGGCGCTGACCGAGGCGGACCTCGCGATCACCGCCTACGAGGCGGGCGGCGAGCGGGCCGAGACCCCGCGCGCCGAGGCCGTCCGGCTGGCCGCCCTGATCGAGGGCACCGACCTCGGCCGGACGGCGGCGGCCCGGGAGCGGCTCGCCGCCGCCGTCGAGCGCTGCCGCGGGTACGGGCTGGAGGAGGCCGCCGAGATCCTGGCGGACCTGCGCGAGCGGCTCGCGGACTGACGGCGGGCCGGAGCGACGGCGGGTGGGGCGGGCC
>NZ_JZWY01000846.1:0-3846 GCF_000966955.1 Streptomyces sp. NRRL S-495 | reverse complement strand
GGACGGCGCGGACGGCGCGCGCGGCCTCAGGCCAGCTCGGCGAGGAAACCCAGCAGGGCGTCGGCGGTGGCCTCCGGGTGGTCGGCCATCGGGTAGTGCCCGGCGCCCTCGACCATCACCTTGCGCGCCCCGAGCGCGGCGGCCTGCCGGTCGGCGATCAGCTCCGGGTCACCGAAGTCGGGGTCCTTGGAACCCATCACCACCAGCGCCGGGCAGCGCACGGCCGAGGTCCAGCCGACGGGCGAGGCGTCGCCGCGGACATGGCCGCGGGTGGCGGTCCGCCGGCCCGGGGTGCGCAGCGCGGAGACCAGCCCGGCCACGTACTCCTCGTGGTCGGCGGGCTTGGGGCCGGGGAAGGCGGCCTTGCGCAGGTAGAGCCCCCAGAACGCGGGCGAGCGCACCACCAGGGCGCCCATCGCGCGGACCACCGCCCGCTGCAGGGCGGTCGGCGGCACGTTCTCGATGAAGGCGTCCAGCAGGACGATCCCGGCGACCCGCCCGGGGGCGTCCCCGGCGGCCCTGACCACGCTGGCGCCGGTGTAGGAGCTGCCCGCCAGCACGGCCCGGTCGATGCCCAGGTGGTCCAGCAGGGCGAGGACGTCGCCGGCGATCGCGGCGGGGGAGTAGTCCTCCCAGAGGATCGAGGACTCGCCGAAGCCGCGCAGGTCCATGGTGATCACCCGACGGCCGGCGGCGGTCAGCAGCGGGCGCAGGTGGCGGTACGCGGCCCGGCTGTCGAGCATCCCGGGGAGCAGGACGACGGGGGCGCCGTCGCCGTGCCCGGTGTCGTCGAAGGCGATCCGGCCACCGGGAAGGTCGAGGTAGCGGGTGGCGGGGGCGATGGTGCCGTTCATGGGAGCCTCCTCGGGGCGGGTCATCGGCGAGTGCCGATAGCCATAAAGCTAAGGCTAATAGCCTTAGCCGTCAAGCTCTCCCGAGCGGCGATCCGCGCCCGGGCCGGCCGGACCCCTCCGCCCCGCCGGTCAGACTCCCTCCACCTTGAACGGGTCGTGCTCGGTCAGCAGCTTGTCCAGCCGGGCCTGGTCGACCCTGGTGACGAGATCGGTGGTCTCCTGCCGGTCCCGGACCACCTTGGCCAGGGTGAACGCGGAGGTGACCGTCCAGAGCAGGCCGACGGCGAGGAAGGCCCTGGTCCACGGTTCGACCGGGAGGAAGGCGATCCCGAAGCCGAGGGCGGTGCCGGAGAGGGCGAAGGACAGGACGGCCTGGATGTAGTAGGCGGCGGTGGTGCGTGACTGCATCGGTGCGCTCATGGCGCCCAGAATGGCCGCGCGATTCCGGCCGCACATGAGTAGTCGTACTCAGATGGGACCCCGTTCGTTGACGTCCTCTCACGTTCGGTAGTGTCAGCTGTCATCAAACGTCACAAAACGCCCATCCAGCCGCGTAGCGTCCGATCCGTGTCCGGTCGTCACCAACGGATGGCTTGGAATCGAGGGACTCTCGGATTAACGTTTGATAACGCAGCGCGGTCCGCAACGCCGTACCCAGACGGCACCGTGCGCCGTCGCCTAATCCCGCCGGCCGGCCTCCGGGCAGGTCATGGGAGCCGGGGAACCATGTTCCTTGGGGTGAATCGGTCGGGCCAGGGCACCGCCCAGGCTCAGCCGTAGGAGACCTTCCTGCTCCGAACCCGTCAGCTAACCCGGTAGGCGCGAAGGAAGGAAAGGAGCGCGCCTCCGTGGCGTCGACGCACACCCAGGCACACCCGGCCGGGCCCTCCACCGGCACCCAGCTGCTCGACCATCCGGGCCCGTTCGCCGGCCACGGCCCCTTCGGCGGCCCCGCCGACGAGAGCGCCCCGCCGGCCGCCGACACCAGCCGGCACCGGATGCCCCGTCAGACCCGCGGCACCGCGCCGCTGCTCGGCGTCACCGCCGTCGCCGCCACCCTGGGCGCGACCGGCTTCGCCTCCGCCACCCCGGCCGCCGCGCCCGCCGTGGAGACCCCCGACGAGACCCCGGTCGCGCTCTCCGCCGACCCCGGCCTCGCGCTCGCCGCCCGGATCCAGCAGCAGGCCGACAGCCAGCGCACCGCGGCCGAGGAGACCGCCCGGGTCCAGGCCGCCCAGGAGGCCGAGGCCAAGCGCGCCGCCCAGGTCGCCCAGCAGGAGCAGGCCAGGCGCACCGCCGAGGAGGCCGAGAAGGCCAAGCTCGCGGCCATCAAGCTGCCGGTGCGCGACTACCGGCTCTCCGCCCACTACGGCCAGAGCGCGCGCTACTGGGCCCACCTGCACACCGGCCTGGACTTCGCCGCCGACCAGGGCGAACCCGTCTACGCGGTCGGCCAGGGCACCATCACCTCGGCCGGCTGGGCCGGCGCCTACGGCTACCGGATCGTCGAGACCCTGCCCGACGGCACCGAGATCTGGTACTGCCACCTCTCCTCGATCATCAAGGGCTCCGGCAAGGTCCTCCCCGGCCAGCAGATCGGCAAGGTCGGCGCGACCGGCAACGTCACCGGCGCCCACCTGCACGTCGAGGTCCGCCCCGGCGGCGGCGCCCCGGTCGACCCGGAGACCTGGTTCGAGCAGCGCGGCGTCACCCCCTGACCCCGCCTCCCCCCGAACAGCACGAGGGGCCCCGGCCGCACCGGCCGGGGCCCCTCGCCGTGTTCCGCGCCTACTCCGCCGGCTCCTCCGCCGCCGTTTCCGTCGGCTCGTCCCCGTCCACCGGCTCCTCCGCCCAGGCCGCGTCCAGCCCGGCCAGATAGGCGTCGATCTCCGCCGGCCCCGGCTCCGGCGCCAGCTCCGGGAACTCCGCCACCAGCAGCTCCGGCAGCCCCGGCACCGTCCAGGTGCCGGCCAGCTCCAGCGCCACCAGCGCCGCCGCCTCCTCGAACGCCCCGAAGTCCCCGGCCAGCTCCTCCGGCATCGGCCGGCCCAGCGCCGTCAGCTCGGCCAGGTTCCGGTAGCTGCGCCGCATCAGTCCCTGCTCCAGCAGCCGCCGCGCGCCGTCCGTGGCCATCCCGACCGCCAGGGTCCGGCCGCCGGCCTCCCAGCCCCCGTCGTCCACCGGGTCCAGCACGCCCTCCGCCTCCAGCGCCGCGAACGCCGCCAGCCGCTCCTCCTCCGGCAGCTCCCGGAACCCCTCCAGCCAGGCCCGCACCGCCTCCCCGTCGGCGGTGTCCACCCCGGCCGCGCGCAGCAGCAGGGTGTACAGCCGGGGCCAGGTCACCAGGTCCGCCCGGCGCAGCAGCCCGGCCGCCACCTCGCCCTGCCACTCGGCCTCCGCGTGCAGCCGCTCCTGCCGCTTGGCGTTCAGCCGCTTCGCCGCCCGCCGGTGGTCGATCAGCAGCCGCACCGCAGCGCCGTACGCCAGCGGGTCCTGGCCCGGCTCCGGCTGGACGTACAGGTACAGGCGCTCGTACAGCAGGTGCTCCACCGCGGCGGAGGTCGGTTCGGGCCAGCCGTCGTGCATCCTGCCCTCGCCCAGCTCCAACAGCGCCAGCACCGCTCGCAGCGGGCTCTCGGCGACCGGCTCCCGGCCCTCCGCCTCCGCCCAGGCGAGCAGCTCGGCGGCCTTGGTGCGCGGGACGAGCCGCAGGTCTTCGTCTTCCATAACCACGAACCGTAACCGCTGGTCGCGGGTAGGGTCGGGAGCCATGGTCCCCGTTCGACTCACCGGCCCCCGGCTTGCCGTTCGCGAGTTCCACCACACCCCCGAGGACGTGGCCGCGCTGCACGCCGTGTTCGGCGACCCGGAGGCCACCCGCTACCTCCCGTTCGCCCCGCGCGACCTGGAGACCTGCGCCGACCAGGTCGCCCAGTTCGTCGAGGAGGCCGAGAAGGAGCACCGGGAGGTCTACCGGCTCGCCGTCACCCGC
>NZ_JZWY01000845.1:0-1521 GCF_000966955.1 Streptomyces sp. NRRL S-495 | reverse complement strand
GCCGTGCCGACGCCGACGACCCGGCCCGCGCCGTCCCGATCGGCAACGCCGCGCTCGGGCTCGTCCCGTACGGGGCCGCCACGATCGGCTACGCGCTGCGTCGCGACGTCTGGGGTTCCGGCTACGCGGGCGAGCTGGTCGCGCTGCTGCGCGACTTCGCCTTCGGCCCGCTCGGCGTGCACCGGCTGGAGGCCCGGGTGGACGTCGACAACGCCGCCTCGATCCGGGTGCTGGTGCGGGCGGGCTTCCGGCTGGAGGGGCGGGTCCGGCACGACTACCGGGGCCCGGACGGCTGGCGCGACGCCCAGCAGTACGCCCTGCTCGCCGACGACCCGCCGGCCGGGAGCGCCGTAAAGGGGGGATAACCCCACCCCCGGTTCGCCGGGGAACCGGATGTCCGGCGGACCCGCGTTTTGACAGGCTTCAGAGGTCGGCGGGAGACGCCCGACGAGCCCGAACCGCGACCGACCCGAGGGACCGTGACCCGGCCATGAGCACCCACACCATGCAGCGCAGCGAGCACGAGGCGTACGACGGCCGCACCGGGTACGCCAAGGACGACGCCGACGACCACCGACCCGGCGCCGTCCACCGCACCGAGGAGCCGCCGTACGCCTGGCGGGCCCCGTTCAGCTCCTACTTCTACCGGGAGGTCGGCTACACGCTGACCGGTCTGCCGATGGCGATCGTCGGCTTCGTCACCGCCGTGACGCTGTTCTCGCTGGGCCTCGGCACCTTCGTGACGGTGCTCGGCCTGCCGATCCTGGCCGGTCTGACCACCGCGGCCCGGGGCTTCGGCCGGCTGGAGCGGGCCCGGGTCCGCGGCCTGCTGGCCCTGGACGTCCCCGGGCCGGAGCCGGTCCGGCCCCGCCCCGGCTTCTGGGGCGCCATCACCGCCCGGCTGGCGGACGCGGCCGGCTGGAAGGCCGTGCTGTACCAGGTGGTGATGTTCCCGTGGGCGATCCTCAGCATGACGCTGTCGCTGGTCTTCCTCTGCGTCGGCTGGACGCTCGCGCTCTACCCCGTCTACCACTGGGTGTTCCCGCGTTACACGGACTGGCCCGGCTACCGGCTCTTCGACTTCACCAACGGGTCCGGCCACCACGTCTACTACATCGAGTCGCCGCTGCAGATCGCGGGCGTCTGCCTGGTCGGCCTGCTGTTCCTCTTCGTCACCCCGCAGCTGGTGCGCGGTCTGACCGACGTCAACCGGCTCGCCGCCCGGGGCCTGCTCGGCCGCTGAACCGCCAACGCACCGACCCGATCCCAGCCCCTCCCGTCCCGTCTCCTCCCCGCCCCGTCCCCGGCCGGCCGATCCCCGGCCGGCCGTCTGCGGATGCGGCCCCCGGCGGGCCGTGTTCGGATGGCCGCGATGGCCGACCGAACCTCCCCCGCCCCGGCCGCCGCCCTGGTGACCTCCCGTCCGCTGGACGAGTACTGCGGCCTCTTCGGCCTCACCCGGGCCGCGCTCGCCGCCCTCCGGGGCCCGCTGCTCGACTGCCCCGGCGGAGCCGCCGCCCT
>NZ_JZWY01000844.1:0-14080 GCF_000966955.1 Streptomyces sp. NRRL S-495 | reverse complement strand
GGCCGCCGAGGCCCGCACGCTCGGCTGCCGGGTCATCGCCACCGACCCGGTGTACGCCCGGCCCACCGACGAGATCGCCGCCCGCGCGCTGGCCGCCCGGACGGCCATGGCCGCCGCGATGGACGCCCGTCCCGAGCTCTACCCGCCCCGCCGCCACCGCCCGCCCGAGCGCTACCTGCGCAGCTGGGACCGGGCCCGCCGGCTCTTCGCGGCCGACCGCGCGGCCCACCCCGGGCAGTACGTCGCCGCCGCGCTTCCCCGGCTCCCGTTCGCGGACGGCACCTTCGCCCTCACCCTCAGCGGCTACCTGGTGTTCGCCTATCCCGCGCTCTTCGGGCCCGAGCGGCAGCTGGCCGCGCTGACCGAGCTGGTCCGGGTCACCGCGCCCACCGGCGAGGTCCGGGTCCATCCGCTGTTCGACGGCACGGGCCGCCGGGCCGGCCACCTCGACACCGTCCGGCACCGGCTCGGCGAGCGCCGGATCGCCAGCGAGATCCGGATCCTCCCCCCGGCCACCGAGGGCGGCCGCCCCCGCCGGATGCTCGTGCTGCGCCGGGCCGGCCGTCCGGAGCGGCGACCAGGTAATGGTTGAAATGCTATTTCATCCCTATACTCGGAGCCCGTGACCGAGATCCTGATCATGCCGGCCGCGGCCACGGACGCCGACCGGCTCACCGCCCTGATCCATGACTGCTCCGCCTACCGCGGGGCGTACGCGCAGATGATCGCCGAGTACCGGGTCACCCCCGAGTACCTCGCCCGGCACGAGGTCCACCTCGCCGTACGCGCCGCCGACGGCGACCTGCTCGGCTTCTACGCGCTGATCACCGAACCGGCCGAGCTCGACCTGATGTTCGTCGCCGACCGGGCCCAGGGCCTCGGCGTCGGCCGCCGGCTCATCGCCCACCTGCTCGACCGGGCCCGCGCCCTCGGCCTCGGCGGCGGCATCCGGGTGGTCTCCCACCCGCCGGCGGAGGCCTTCTACCTGCGGATGGGCGCCGAACGGGTCGGCACCTTCCCGGCCCGCCCGCCGATCGGCTGGGACCGGCCGGAACTCCGCTTCGCCCTCTGAGCCGCGTCGGGTCCCGCCAGGTCCTGCGGCCGGCTTCCGGGTCGGCCCGGCACCCGCCGTCTCAGGCCCGCGGTTCCCCGCGCCGCCAGCAGCGCGTGGTACTGCTCGAACCCGGAGCGCGGGTGCTCGATCGCCTCCAGCACGCTCGGCAGGTCGCCCAGCGCCGGATCGCCCTGCATCAGCGCCAGCGCCTGGACCCGGCGCCCCTCCGAGCCGTCCGCGAACAGCTCCCGCACCTGCGCGGCCGTCAGCGCCGAACGCCGGGCCGTCGACCGGACCTCCGCCACCAGCCCCTCCGACCCGCCCGCGGGGTCCGTCGGCAGCATCGACCCGGGCAGGTCGTCGGGCTTGCCGGTGCTGGTGCCCACCAGGCCCAGGTGCTGCATCGCCCGCATCCGCAGGTCGTCCGCGCCGACCCGGTCGCCCTTGCGGTCCCGGTCCTGCCCGGCCAGGAAGAGGTCCAGCGCCCGGTCCGCGTCCGAGAGCACCCGGGGCAGCGCCAGCCGGGTCAGCAGCCAGCCGGCCAGGAAGCCGAGCAGCACGAAGTAGAGGACGAGCGCGGCGGCGAACGGCGAGGCGTCCGCGCCCCCGCCGAGGACCGGGGCGAGGGTCGAGCCGAGCTGGTCGAGCCGCTCGCCGATCGAGCCGAGCTGGGTCAGGCCCACGCCCAGCAGCACCTTGGTGAGCCAGTCCGAGACCTGTTCGAGGTTGGTGTTGGGCACGTAGGAGCCGTGCGGTTCGGCGCCCGCCGCACCGGCGCGCACCCGGGGCACCCCGAACAGGAACCCCAGCGCCCCGCCGACCAGGGTCGCCGCGCAGGCCACCACGAGTCCACCGCCGAGCGCCTGCCACGGGTGCGGCCGCCCCAGCGAGAACAGCACCAGCCCCAGCAGGCCCACGCCCGGCAGTGCTCCGACCGCGGCCCGTCGAGCCGTCCGCACCGCCGCCGTACCGCCGGTCCGCCGTGTCGCCATCGCCCACACCCCCAGTGCCCGCACCCCGCCCCTGCGGAGCGCGCGCCGACTCTAGGCGCCGGCTCCGTGCCGGGGCCAGCCGACTCCTAGCGGGGATGCCCTCCGGGCGGTCGCGGAAACCCGCCCGGGAACGCAGACGGCCCGCGGGCTGCTCCTCGGTGCCGGACCCGCGAGGGGCCTGGCGCCGAGGCACCGTGGATGTACCGGTGAGCCCGCGGGCCGGGTGACTGCTGGGAATTTCGCCTGCCGGGGACCATGGGCCCCACCCTGCACAGGCAAGGGCGGCTCTAGCGAGCAGCCACCTCACACATCCTGATGGAACTCAACTCAGGATCACCTCCTTTCAGTGTGCCGCCACTTTAGGCAGCGCCCCGGAGGGAGGGCAACGGATTTATCGCCGCCGGATCAGGCGGCCTGCACCTTGTCCTTGAACAGCGAGTAGTCGATCACCTGGTCGGCCGGCGGGGCCTGGACGGTCAGCGCCTTGTCGATGTCGGTGAAGTCCATCTGGCCGCCGCCCTTGCCGCTCTTCTCGATCCGCAGCGGGTACGGCTTGCCCTCGGTGGCGACGTGCAGAGTGACCTCGCCGCCGGAGCTGTTCTTCGACTTGACGCTGAAGGTCTTCGCGCCGTTGACGGTGCCGGCTGAGCCCTTGGTGATGTTGGTGGCCTTGCTGTCGTCGCCGGCGCCGAAGGTCTTGGTGAGCTCCTTCAGGTTGCAGGCGGTGGTGAGCTCCTTCATGTCCGGGTCGTCCTGCGCGCCGCCGATCCAGCGGCCCTTGAGGAGTTCGACGACCTGGGGGTTCTTCCCCTCGGTGGCGCTGGTCAGGAACGCCGTGTCGGGCTTCAGGTAGACCTGCTTGCCGTCGCCGAGGAGCTCGAACTTGCCCGTGCCCGGCAGGCTCAGGGTGCCCTTGCACTGGCCCTTGGTGTCCACCGCCAGGTCGACGGCGACCTGGTCGCTGTCCTTGTTGACGGTGCCCACGACCTTGACCGAGGTGGCGCCGGCCAGGGCGTCCTTGGCCTGCTGCTGGATCTCCTCGGCGGTGAGCTTCTCGGTGTCCAGCCCCGGCGCGGCGGCGGCCTTGCCGGCAGCGGCCTTGTCGGCGGCGGCGGGCTTGTCGTTGTCGCCGCAGGCGGTCGCCCCGGCCACGAGCAGCAGGCCGATCGCGGTGGTGCTGGCAAGGCGCTTCGACAGCATGAGTGTGTGTCCTAACTCGGCGCGACGGTCCACATCCGAAGGAGTCGTCTTTTCCCTCAGTATGATCGTCGGCCCCGGCGGGTCGATCTTGCCCCTGGGTGCTGTTACCGCTCCGTGGCAGGACCGTGGCCCGGAGCGGACGCCCGCCGTCCGGACCGGACCGCCGCGGGCCGCCGCCCGGGCCGCCCGCGGTCAAGGGCTCGGGAACGCACCTGCCCCGGGGAACGACGAAGGCCCGGAGGACGAGTCCTCCGGGCCTTCGTTGNCTCCACCCCGCGTCGGTGAACACAACAATACGGGGAGATCGCCCGGATGGGAAATCCGTTCCTCACGGGCCCCCGGCCGGCCCCCCGAGCCACCCTCCGAGCCGGGCGGCGAAGCGCCGTCCGAGGCGGGCGGCGGTCCGCAGGCCGGCCCGGGCCCGCGGCGTCGGCGGCCCGGCCCGTCCGGGGTGCCGGGCGGCCCGGGACCGGGCCCAGGCGGAGAAGCAGACCAGCGCCGCGAAGCAGGGCACCATCAGCACCGCGTACACCAGCAGGAAGCCGTGGGTGCCGAGGTCGGCGGCGGCGTTCCAGGTCCCGTGCAGGGCCATCGACAGGACCAGCCCGGTCGGCGCCGCCAGCCGGGCCAGCCGGCGGCGCCCGGTGGTGAGGGTGACCGCCAGGCCGAGCCCGGTCAGCGCGGTGAACAGCGGATGGGCGAACGGCGAGAGCAGGCCGCGCAGGACGAAGGTCTGCACGGTGCTGTCGAAGTCCCGCAGGCTGGGCGCCTCGCCGAGGCCGATGCTGTCCAGCCGCTGCTGCTGGTCGTCGGTGAACGCCCGCCCCAGGTAGAGCGCGTTCTCGGTGAAGGCGAAGCCGCAGGCGGTGATCCCGCCGAGGACCACCCCGGCGGCCAGGGTGCGCGGCCGGGACCGGGCCCGCCGGTGACCGGTGGGCGGCGGCCGTCCGCCGGGGCCTGCGGCGGGTGCGGCCGACGGGTGCGGCAGCGGGCGCGGATAGGGGCGCAGCCGCAGCCGGCCGCGGGCGTGCGGTCCGGCGAGCCGGCGCTCGTACCCGCGCGGCCGGCCGGGCAGCGCAGCCGCCGGCCGATCGGCAGCAGCAGGACGAGCAGGGCGGCGCCCTTGGCGCTCTCCTCGATCACCGGGGTGACCAGGTCGGCGCCCAGTGCCTCGCCGAGGCTGCCCTGGTGGGTGCTCAGATAGGTGCTGGTCCAGCCGTTGGCGAGGATGGCCACGGTGGTGGCGGCGCAGGCGCCCCAGCCGAGGCAGAACACGGTGTGCCGCAGCGGTACCCGGGCGGTCTGGTTGAGCCAGGCGAGCCCGCCGAGCACGAAGGGCAGCGGGACCATCGCCAGCCCGAGGCCGACCAGCAGTCCGGCGGTACCGGTCTGGCGGCGGACCAGGTGGAGGATCAGCACCCCGCAGCCGGCCAGGGTCAGTACGGCCGTCGCGGTCACCGCGGAGAAGGCGGCCGGGCGCAGCGGGCGGCGGCCGCCGGGGGCCGGTCCGGGCGCCGTCGGGCCGTCCCGGCGCGTGCCGGGGTCCTGGGGGTCGGCGCGGCCCGGCCGGGGCACGAACCGCTGGGCCCGGCGCCTCCGCGGCCCCGGGATGGTCCGGGTGTCGGCGGTGGGCGTGGGCGTCTCTCGGTCGTCGGCGGCCCGCACGGTGATGTGGTACCCATCGCCGGACGGGGTGCTCACCCGGCACAGGGTAGGCCAAGCCGCCGGGCGGCCGGGCGGAGTCGGGGGGAACCGTCCGCCCCGGACGCGCCCGCCGGCGGCGTCGGGGCCCGTGCGGGCGCGCCGGGTCGAACGCCCGGCGCGGCGTCAGCGGCGGCGGAACAGCAGGTCGTGCACCACGTGGCCCTTGGCGATGCCGGCCCGTTCGAACTTGGTGACCGGGCGCCAGTCCGGTCGTGGCGCGTAACCCGGGACGGAGCCGTCCGGGTGGTCCGCCGGTTCGGTCCAGCCGGTGCCGTCACCCTCGGGGTGGAGGTTCTCCAGCTCCGGGGAGGCGGACAGCACGGCGAGCATCTGCTCGGCGTAGGGCTCCCAGTCGGTGGCGCAGTGCACCAGCGCGCCGGGTGCCAGCCGGGGGAGGACCAGGTCCAGGAAGGACGGCTGGACCAGCCGCCGCTTGTGGTGCTTCGGCTTGGGCCACGGGTCGGCGAAGTAGACCCGCAGACCGGCCAGCGAGGCGTCCTGGAGCATGTCGCGCAGCAGGATCACGGCGTCACCGGCGGCGGGGCGGACGTTGGTGCTGCCGTCGCGCTCCAGCATGCCGAGCAGGTTGCCGTGGCCGGGGGTGTGGACGTCGGCGGCCAGGATGCCCATGGCGGGGTCGGCGGCGGCCATCGCGGCGGTGGTCTCGCCCATGCCGAAGCCGATCTCCAGGGTGACCGGCAGGCCGTCGAAGAGCGTGGGCAGGTCGAGCGGGGTGCCGTCGATCGCGATGCCGTAGGTCTCCCAGCTCCGGTCCAGCGCGCCCGCCTGGGCGTTGGTCATCCGGCCCCGGCGCGGCTGGAAGCTGCGGATGCGCCGCTCGCTGTGCTGGGCCTCGGTGGCCTTGTGCGGGTACATCGGCGCCGGGTAGGCGGCGGGGGCCGCGGAGAGCCGGGCGGAGGGCGAGGGCTGGGGGATCGGGGCGGTGGCAGTCACAATCAACCGAGTCTACGGGGCCGCCGGGCGGGGGCCGGGGGCGCTGTGACGGGCCCCACGTCCGCCGCCGCGGCCGGCCGGGTCGGCCCTCACCGTCCGCGCGGGCCCGCCCGCGCAGGCCGTCCTCACCGTCCGCCCGCGTCCAGTGCGGCGAGCGCCCGGCGGGCCACCTCCCGGCCGATCGGCAGCGAGGCCGTCGCGGCCGGGGAGGGCGCGTTCAGCACGTGCACCAGGCGGCGGGTGGAGCGCGGGTCGTCGGGGTCGAAGCCGGCGAAGGCGAAGTCGTCCAGCAGCGAGCCGTCCCTGGCGACCGCCTGGGCGCGGACCCCGGCGGTGGCCCGGACCAGGTCGGCCGGGACGACGGCCGGCAGCAGCCGTTGGACGGCCGAGGTGAACGCCCGCTTGGACAGCGAGCGGTGCAGCTCGCCCACCTCGTAGCGCCAGTGCCGGCGGGCGATCCGCCAGGTGCCGGGGAAGGCCGCGGTGCCGGCCAGGTCGCGGGCGCGGACGGTGCGCCAGTCGTAGCCCTCGCGGGCCAGCGCGGGCACCGCGTTCGGGCCGACGTGCACGTCGCCGTGCACGCCCCGGGTCAGGTGGACGCCCAGGAACGGGAACGCCGGGTCGGGCACGGGGTAGACCAGTCCGCGGACCAGCTCCCGGCGCTCCTTGACCAGTTCGTAGTACTCGCCGCGGAAGGGCACGATCCGCAGGCCGGGGTCGTCGCCCGCCAGCCGGGCGATCCGGTCGCTGTGCAGGCCCGCGCAGTTCACCAGGACCTGGCAGCGGAGCTCCCCGGCCGAGGTCTGCACGGTGACGCCGTCGGCCCGTCGGGCGATCGCGCGCAGCTCGGTGCCGGTGCGGATCTCCGCCCCGGCCTCGCGGGCGAGGCGCGCGTAGGTGTCGGCGACGGCGGGGAAGTCGCAGATGCCGGTGCTCCCGATGTGCAGGCCGGCGACGCCGGTGACCTGCGGCTCGTACTCGGCGATGCCCCGGCGGTCCAGTTCGGTGACCGGGATGCCGTTGGCCCGGCCGCGTTCGGCCAGCGCGCGCAGCCGGTCGAGTTCGGCCGGCCCGGTGGCGACGATCAGCTTGCCGGTGACCTCGTGCGGGATGCCGTGGGTACGGCAGAACTCCACCATCTCGGCGGCACCGGCCACCGCGTACCTGGCCTTGAGCGAGCCCGGCCGGTAGTAGACGCCGCTGTGGATCACCCCGCTGTTGCGGCCGGTCTGGTGGGCGGCCAGGCCGGGTTCCTTCTCCAGCAGGGTGAGCCGGAGTCCGGGGCGGGCGCCGGTCAGCGCGTGGGCCGTGGCCAGCCCGACGATCCCGCCCCCCACCACCAGTACGTCGACGTCGTACCGCACGGCCCGCTCCTCGCCTCGTCCGACCGCCCCCGTCCGTCCGCGATGCTGCCACGACGGCGGGGGCCGGTCGAGGGGGCCCGGGGGCGTTTCGGCCGGGCGACGCCGGGGGCTCGCGGTGTCCGTCAGGGGTTCGCCCGGAGTCCGGCGGGGGTGCCGCCGGTCAGGCCGGGGCGACGATCACCGCGCGGGCGCGTTCGGTCAGGTCGCGGACCCGGCGCTCGCCCTGGAAGGGCTCCAGCCGGCGCAGCATCTCCACCACGTACTCGCGGCTGCGCTGGGAGGAGATCCGCCCGGCCACGTCGACGGCGCGCTCGCCGGCCGCGACCGCCGCGTCCAGGTTGCCCGCCTCGGCCTCGGCCATCGCGGAGACCACCAGCCGCAGGCCGTGCGAGCGCACGAACCCCTCGGTGGGGCGGGCCAGCGCCTCCCGGGTGAACTGGCGGACCTTGGAGGGCACCCCGAGGTCGCGGAAGCACTCGGCGGCGTCCGCGGCGAGCCGGTCGTAGGCGTAGAAGTCGATCCACGCCGGATCGGGATCCCCGGCGCGTGCCCGCTCCAGCGCGCTCTCCGCCGCCCCGAGCGCCGTCGCGCACGCCGCCGCGTTCCTGGCCTTGGCCTGGGCCCGGGCCTCGACCAGGTGGAAGAAGCTCATCGTCCGGGCGGTGGCCAGGCCCCGGTTGCGCTCCAGCGCGGCCTGGGCGAGGTCCACGGCCTCCTCGGCGAAGCCCCGGTAGCCGGCCTGCAGGCTCATCGAGGCCAGCACATAGCCCCCGAGCGGGACGTCCGCGGCGGCCCGGGCGAGCCGCAGGGCCTGGATGTAGTAGCGCTGGGCGGCCTCGTGCTGGCCGGTGTCGAAGGCCATCCACCCGGCCAGCCGGGTGAGTTCGGCCGTCGCGCCGAACAGCGCCCGGCCCACCGCGTCGCTGTACGAGGCGAGCAGCAGCGGCGCCGCCTCGACCCGCAGACACTCCGGCACCATCGACGAACGCCAGTCCCCGCCACCGTACTTGGAGTCCCAGCGACGGGCCTCCTGGGCGGCCTCGCGGAGTTTGGCGGCGTCCGAGTGGCCGACCCGGTACGAGCCCGACTCGGCCGGGGCGCGCGGCAGTTCACGTGCCACCGAGCCGTCGGCCGGGTTGATCAGCCAGCGCGAGACCGGGGTCGCGTAGGCGGCGACCGAGAAGGTGCCGGCCAGGCTGTCGCTCCAGCGGCCGCCGCCGGGACCGCGGCGCAGGTCGAGGTCGACCCGCCAGAGGTCGGTGGCGGACCGGACCGCGTCGGGGACCTCGCGCGGGAAGGCCAGGCCGAGTTCGGGCGCCGGGTCGGTGTCGCCGAGGCCGATCTCCTCCAGCGGCACGGGCCGGCCGAGCTTGCCGCCGATCGCGGTGGCGATCAGGTGCGGCACGGGGCCCTGCGGCACCATGCCCTTGCTGACCCAGCGGGCCACCGAGGTCTTGTCGTACCGGAGCGTCAACCCGCGCTGCGCGCCGAGGTCGTTGACCCGGCGGGCCAGACCCGCGTTGCTGATCTGCGCCAGGGTCAGGAGCGTGCCGAGCCGTTCGTTCGGTCCTCGTGGGCTGACGGTCATGGTGGCGGCGGCACCTCCTGCGGCCTTGTGCGCGGGGCCCGGGCGGCACCGGGCCGAAGCTGCTGTACCTAGAGTAGTCGGACGCGTTCCGAGGGTTAAGAGGCCGCATTCCGGATGGCGGGATCGCGCGCCCGGCGCCGGGCGGCGGGCGGGTCGCGAAGTTGGCCAGGACCGCCGGGATCCGGCCGCCCGGCGGTCTCCCGGCGGCGCGCCGGAGCGCCGTGCTCCGGTCCCGTGTCGATGTGCGCCCGGCCGTGCCCCCTGGCCCGACCGGCTGGTCGGCGATTCGCTGGTGGTCGTGGGTCGGCCCGCCGTCGAGGACCCGGCGGGCCGGGGGATGCCGCCGCCTTCATCCCCGCGGGCGGCGGCGACGTCCGGGAGGGCATGCGGATGCCCTCCCGGGCCGAGCGACGCCTTTCGGCCATCTCGCGATGGCCATGACAGGGCGACCCACGGGGCGGTCCGGGCCGGGGAGGGGAAGGCCCGGGCCGCTCCGGTGGAACGGCTCGTCCGGGTGTTCGAAACCCCGCACCGTCACCGCCGTACGCCTGGCCTGGTCCGGCGGACCCGCCCTACGGCAACAGCCCCGCCCGCGCACCGGAAACGACAACTCCGGTCACCGGACGCACAACCGGTGGCACCATGTCCTCTGACGGCGCGCCGGACGCGGGCTGCGGATCCGGACCCGCCGAGCGGTGCAGATCCTCGTCCGGTGGAGGCGCGATGCGGTGGCTGACGGGCTGGTGCACGGGCGCGCCCCGGCCGGGCGCACCGGCGCACGAGCCGCCCGGAGCCGTGGCCCCGATCGCCGCGCGCACCCTGTGGACCGGTCCCGACCCGCTCTGGGCGGTCGGCGACTGGCGGCCCGAGGAGATCCGTCTGGCCACCCTGCGGCCCGGGGCCGCCGCCGTGGTCACCACCGGAGCCACCGTGCCCGACCCCTTCGAGGCGAGCCCCGCCACCCTCCGGCTCGCCGTGCTCGGCCACTGCGGCGCCACCGACGCCGAACTCGCCGCCGGCCTGGCCGCCGCCCGCGGCGGCGCCGTCCGCCACCTCACCGGCTGGCCCGGCAGCTACACCGTGGTGCTGCGCAGCGGCACCCGTTCCACCGTGCTGCTCACCGACCTGGCCGGGGCCCGGCCGGTCTTCCACACCCCCTGGGGCGACGGCACCGCGTACGCCACGGCGGCCCTGCCGCTCGCCGACCTGGTCGGGGCACCGCTGGACACCGGCCACCTGGCCGCCCGGCTCGCCTGCCCCGAGGCGCCCGAGGCGCTCGGCACCGGCACCCCCTACCTCGGGGTGCGGCGGGTGCCGCCCGGGCACGCGCTCGCGGTCCGCGGCGGGCGGCCGTACCTCACGGGGTACGACGGGCCGGGCGCCGAGGGGGTGCCGGGGCGCGGCGAGGCGGCGGCGGTCCGGGAGTTGACCCGGGCGCTGCTGGAGTCGGTCCGGTTCCGGGTCCGCACCAGCCCGGCCGGTCCGGCCCCGCTGCCGGCCGGTCCGTCCGGGCGGGCCAGGCTCGGGGTCGACCTCTCCTACGGGACGGCCTCCGCCACCGTCGCGCTGCTCGCCGCCGCGGTGCCGCCCTCCGCCGGACCGGCTGGCCCGGTCGGACCGGTGGCGGCCTATCCGTCCGGGCCGTACCGGGCCGTCCCGGCGCAGACCGGACCGCCGCCCGAGGAGTCCGGCTCCGGGTCGGAAGCCACGCCCGGGTCCGGATCCGGGTCCGCCCCCGGGGCCGCCGGCCCGGCCCGGACCGGGGCGGTGAAGGGCTCCTGGGCCCGCGCCGCCGCCCGGCCGCGCACTGCTTCCGAACCCGTCGCCGCCGTCACCTTCGGCGAGACCACCGGGACCGGGACCGCCCCCGCCGTCCCGGTGCTCGCCCCGGACGTCCCGCGACTGCGCCGCACCGTGCTCGCCCCCGGCCCCGACACCCTCCCGTACGCGGACCTGCGCGCCGACCCGACCGCCGGGCCGCTCACCGACGAGCCCGGTCCCGAACTGGTCACCGCGGCCTGGGCCGAGGCCCGGTTCGGGGCGGGCGGCACCGACCACCTCACCGGCCACGGCGCCCGGCAGGTCCTGGACGGGCACCCGGCCCGGCTGGCCGACCTGGTCCGGGCCGGCCGCTCCCGCGAACTCCTCTCCCCGGTGGCCGCGCTGGCGGGCGCCGACCGGGCGGCCGCCGGCGTCCTGACCGGCGCGCTGCGGACCCCGCTCACCGTGCTGCGCGCCGCCCACCGGCTGGCCCGGATCCGCTACCCGGACGCGCTCGACGACGCCGCCGTGCGGCTGACCCTCCGCCGGACGCCCGACGGCGCCGGCACGGCCGGAGCGCGCTCGGCGGACGACCTCGCCTGGGTGGTCCCGGGGCCCGCCGCCCGCTGGCTGTCCGACGAGGCGCTCTCCGCGGTCGCACTGCGGCTGCGCCTGGCGGCGCGCGAACCGGCGCCCGGGGACAACCCCGGCGCGTACCGGGCCCGGCACGCCCTGCACCGGCACGCGCGCGGCTTCCGCACGCTGGTGCACGCCACCGAACAGCCGGGCCAGCGCCTGCACGCGCCCTTCCTCGACAACCAGGTGGTGCGGGCCGCCCGGCTGCTCCCGGACGAGGTCCGGCTCCAGCCCGGCGCCCGGCACGCGCTGCTGCACGCCGTGCTGGCCGGCGCCGGGCGCACCGACCTGCCGCCCGACTGGGGCCGCGGCCCGCGCCCCGACCGCGCCCTCGCCGTCCGGGCGGGCCTGCGGCTCGCCGCCGACGGCCTGGCCGAACTCTTCGACGCGCCGCTGCTCGCCGAGGCCGGGCTGATCGACCTCCCCGCCGTCCGGGCCGCGCTCGACCGCGCCGCCGACCCGGCGGCCCCGCTGTCGCCCGCCGCCCTGGCGGGCCTCGCCGACCTGGTCGCCACCGAGCTCTGGCTCCGCCGCGTCCGCGCCCGCCGCCACGGCGCCTGCTGGACCGGCCTCCCGCACCCCGTCCACCCCGCCCTGTCCCCGCCCCGTCTCTCCTGACCCCCGCGCGACCGCGCGACCCCGCTCCCGGCGCTCCCGGGGCTCCCGGCGCGGCTCGGGCACGGGGCGGCACCGGGCGGCGATCATGGCGAGCATCCCGTCCCCTTCCCCCGCCCGGAGGCCGCGGTGACCAGTGCCGGTCCCGACCCGTCCGTCCCCGTCGTGCTCTCGGTGCTCGGGCGGCTCCCGACGAACCGCCCGCCCGGGGTGCTCGCGGCCTGCGACGGCTCGGACGGCTCGCTCTGGGCCCTGGACCGGGCGATGACCGAGGCCGAGGCCCACGACCTGCCGCTGTACGTGCTCGCCGTCGTCAACCCGGCGCCCACCGGCTACCCGCCGGGGATGGCCGAACTGGTCCAGGAGAGCGTGGAGACCCTGGTCGAGTCGATGGCGGACGGCCTGCGCCGAGCGGTGGTCGCCGTCCAGCGGGCCCGCGCCCACCCCTGCACCGCCGAGATGTCCCTGCACGTGGTGCTCGGCAATGTGATCGAGGTCCTGCTCGCCTCCTCGGCCCGGCAGCACACCGTGGTGGCCGGCACCCGGGGCAACGGCGGCTTCGCCCGGCTCCTGCTGGGCTCGGTCAGCGGCGCCCTGGTCCACCACGCGGCCTGCCCGGTCCTGATCGTCCCCGCCCCTCCGGAGGCCTGAGCTAACGCCGGGAATGTCCCGAGATGGTTCATCGTTCATCCATCTCGGACCCCGTCCCCACCCCCTCTGGAGCCCCCGTCATGAAGGTCGAGATCTACTCCGACATCGCCTGCCCCTGGTGCTACATCGGCAAGCGCCGCTTCGAGCAGGCGCTCGACGGCTTCGCGGGCAAGGAGAACGTCGAGGTGGTCTACCGGCCGTACCAGCTGGTGCCGGACGCCCCGGCCACGGCCAGCCCGCACCGGGAGTGGCTGGCCGAGCGTTACGGACCGCAGTCCGTCGCGATGGACGCCCGGGTCGCCGAGCTGGGCCGGGCCGAGGGCATCGGCTACGACTTCGACGCCGCCCTGCACGCCAACACCTTCCTCGGGCACCGGCTGCTGCACCTCGCCGAGACCGAGTACGGCGCGGCCGCCCAGGGCCGGCTCAAGGAGGCCCTGCTCAAGGCGCACTTCAGCGACGGCGTGGACGTCGGCGACCGCACCGCGCTCACCGAGGTCGCTGTCGGCGCGGGCCTGGACCGCGACCGGGTGACGGCCTACCTGGCCGGCGAGGAGGGTGCCGCCGAGGTGCGCGCCCAGCTGGCCGAGGCCCGCGAGATCGGCATCACCGCCGTGCCGACCTTCGTGTTCGAGGGCAAGTGGGCCGTCCAGGGCGGCCAGGAGGCCGAGACCTTCCGCCAGGTGCTGGAGCAGGTCGCCACCGAGATCGGCGAGCGCCGGCCGGCCCCGGTGCAGGTCGCCCCGGCCGGCGAGGCGTGCGCGGACGGCTCCTGCGCCGTCTGACCCGGCGGCCTGCCCCGCACCGGGCGGACCACCGGCCCCGGGGCCCGCTTCAGACGCACCTGAAGCGGGCCTCGGCCCAGTCGGCGATGTTCAGCGCCGACCAGATGCCGTTCGCCGGCGACACCACCAGCCGGATCGAGGTCTGCCCGCCGAGCGGCACATGGACCGGCACCGCCGGGTCGCCCGCCCGCAAGGTACGCGAGCTCCACAGCGTCCGCCCGTTGCCACCCTGCACCGAGAAGACCACCCCGCCGACGGCGAGGGTCAGGTCGTCCATCCCGGCCACCGCGTCGAAGGACGTGCAGCTCCGGTTGAGGTCGATCACCGTGGCCGCGGGCGCGTGCACGCTGATGCCGTGCCGGTGCTCGGCGCCGGCGACCGAGACGCTCTCCCGCTGCCAGAACCAGTCGCTGCCGTTCTCCCGGATGCTCGGCCGCGGCGGCGGCACCCGGTTGTGCGACGACCTGACCACCGGCAGGTCGTCGGCCCAGAAGTCGGTCGGCACCGGCGGGGTCGGGACGGCCGTGGGCGGCTGGGTCGGCAGGCTCGGCGTCACGGTGGGCGTCGGCACCACCACCTCGGGCACGGGCGGCAGCGGCACCCGGGCGTCGGCACCGGCGGCGGGGTCGGCACCGGCACGGCCGGGACGGTCGCGGGCGGCGTCGGGGTGGGCGTCGGGGTCGGCGTGGGCTTCGGGGGCGCGGGCGTCGGCGAGGGGGCCGCCGTGGTCGCCGGCGGGCTGCTCGGCGCCGCCGGCACCGGCCTGGGCGCGGCGG
>NZ_JZWY01000112.1:0-48751 GCF_000966955.1 Streptomyces sp. NRRL S-495 | reverse complement strand
CCCCTCGGGGGAGCGGGCGGCCGTCGTGCGTGGGGCCTACGCGGCCTCCAGCACCACCTGGTCGAGCAGGATCGTGCCGCTGCCCGGCGGCAGCGAGATCACGATGGTGTTCGGGCCCGCCTGCATCGGCGGGGTTATGTAGGTGTTGAACCAGGACGAGGCGGGGTCCTTGCCCGGGGAGTAGTTCTTGAAGAACAGTCCGCCCGGCCAGTCCTTGCCGTTGACCGCCGTCGTCGCCCGCACGTCGGCGGCGGCGTTGCTGTAGTGCACGGTGAACTTGTAGGTCCCGGCCGTCGCCAGCTCGCCGGCCCAGGTGATCGTCCCGCCGGGGTTGAGCGTCAGGTAGCTGCCGTCCGAGGACTTGGTGCCCTTGACGGTGTTGCCGACCGGAGCGCTCTGCGCCTGCAGCTGGCTCGCGTCCACCGTGCCCAGGCCACCGGTGCCGGAGGCGGTCGCCGACGGGGTGGCCGACGCGGAGCCGGTCGGGTTCGCGCTGCCGGTGCCGGTACCGGGGCCCGCCGAGACACCGGCCGAGGCACTGGCCTTGGCAGCCTTCTCCTTGTCGCTGTCCGGGTCCCCGCCGGTGAGGGCCACCGCGGCACCGATCGCGATCGCCGCGACCACGGCCACCGCGCCGATGACGGCGCCCTTGCCCCGGCCGCCGCCGCTCGGCCGCTCCTCGCCCGGCTGCGGGCGGGAGTGCTCGGCGTAGCGGGTCTGCTGGGTGGGGGCGGCACCGAAGTCGCCCTGCGCCGGGTACGGCTGCTGCGGCTGCTGGGCCTGCGGGTAGCCGGGCTGCTGGTAGCCGGGCTGCGGCTGGTGGGGCTGCTGCGGCCGGGGCGGCTGACCGTACTGGGCGCGGCCGACCTCCATCGGGCGACTGTAGGGGGTGCGGGGCACGCCCTGCTGCGGCTCGGCCGGCTGCCCGGAGGCGCCGTCGGCCGGACGGTAGAGGTAGCCGAACGGATCGTCGTCCTGAGGGACGCCGCCCTCCGGCCCCTGGGGCGCCCCGCTGCTGCCGGCAGTGGTCACGGTGGTCAACTCCCCCATCGCGGTCGCGCCGCCGCACTGCCGTGCCGTCCGGCGCTGATCGTGGTCGCTCGTACCCCCGGAACACTACCTGTCGTCGGCTACGCCCCGAAAAGACCCCTTGACAACCCACGGGTAGCTTGCGCCCGCCCAGGACCCCGGTTCAGCCGGCCCGCCGGTGCGAGCGCTCGCCGCGGGCGCCGCGCACCGCGCCGCCCCGGGCCCGCTTCTCGTCGTACATCCGCTCGTCGGCGATGTGCAGGACCTCTTCGATGCTCATCCCGCAGCCGGCCCAGCCGATGCCGAGGCTCACCCCGACCCGCATCGCCCGGCCGTCGATCCGCATCGGCGGGATGATCGCGTTGCGCAGCCGGTGGGCGAGGTCCTTCGCCTCGTCGCGACCGATGCCGTCGGCCAGCACCACGAACTCGTCGCCGCCGAACCGGGCCACCGTGTCGCCGTCCCGGACGGCCCCGCTGAGCCGGCGGGCCACCTCGACCAGGACGGCGTCCCCGGCGTTGTGCCCGAACCGGTCGTTGATCGACTTGAAGCCGTCGAGGTCGCAGAAGAGCACCGCGAGCCCCTTCTCCACGGCGGGCGGGGGGCTCGAACGGAAGGGGCCGGTCCGGATCTCCCCGCCGGGGCCGTGGTCGGGCGGCACCACGGCGTGCACATGGTCGCCGTAACCGTTCGCCCCGTCCCGCGCGTCGGCGGACGCGACCGCCGGGTAACCCTCCGGGAGGCCGTAGCCGTGCGCCGGGTCCATGCCCTCGTACCCGACGGGCGTGCGGTGGGGGTCCCCGAACAGGTGCTCCGGGTACCCGCCGAAGCCGTCCTCGGGGCGGAGCGCGGCCGCGTACCCGGCGCCGCCGTGGCCGGAGTCCCCGGGCGGGACGGCCTGGTGCCCGGCGGCGACCGCCTGCGGCAGGGCGCAGAGCCGGCGCCCGAGCCTGGCCTTGAGCTCGGCCCCGTTCGGCAGTCCGGTGAGCGCGTCGTGGCTGGCCCGGTGGGCGAGCTGGAGCTCGTGCCGCTTGCGGTCCTCGATGTCCTCGACGTGGGTGAGCAGGAAGCTCGGGCCCTCGGCGGCGTCGGCCACGATCGAGTTCCGCAGACAGACCCACTGGTATCCGCCGTCCCGGCGGGAGAGTCGCAGTTCCGCCCGGCCGCTCTCGGCACTGGTGCGCTCCAGCAGCGTCCGGTCGTCGGGGTGCACGAGATCGGCGAAGCTCTGCTGGCGCAGCACCGCCCGGGGGCGTCCGAGCAGACGACAGAGCGCGTCGTTGACCCTGGTCAGCTGGCCCCGCCCGGCGCCGTGGAGTTCGGTGATGGCCATCCCGCTGGGGGCGTACTCGAAGGCCTGGCGGAAGCTCTCCTCGCTGGCCCGCAGCGCCTGCTGCTCCTTCTCCAGGCGGGCCAGCGCGCGTTGCATCTCGGCGCGCAGCCGGGCGTTGCCGATCGCGATGGAGGCCTGCAGCGAGAACATCTCCAGCGCCTCGCGGGTCCAGGCCCCGGGCCGTTTGCCGCTGCGCGGCCGGTCCACCGAGAGGACGCCGAGCAGGTCGCCGCCGGCGCTGTACATCGGGGCGAGCAGACCGTCGGCCGGGTGCCAGTCGTTGGCGTAGACCGGCATCGCACCGTCCCCGATCCAGCGCGGGATGTCGCTGGCCACGGCCCAGCCGCGGTCGTAGGGGAGGAAGCGCAGGGTGCCCCAGTGGTCGCTGACGCCGAGCAGCCGGTCCCAGGACTCGCGGGAGCCGACCTGGCCGAGCAGTACGGAGGGGCCGCCCATGGCGCTCTCCTCCAGCTCCCAGACGGCCGCCACCACCAGGTCGCCGTCGGGCCGGACCAGGCTGACCGCGGCGGCGTCGAATCCGAGCCCGTGCACGGCGCCCTCGACCACGGCCTGCAGCGTTCCTG
This sequence comes from Streptomyces sp. NRRL S-495, assembly GCF_000966955.1. Classification (NCBI taxonomy): domain Bacteria; kingdom Bacillati; phylum Actinomycetota; class Actinomycetes; order Kitasatosporales; family Streptomycetaceae; genus Streptomyces; species Streptomyces sp. NRRL S-495. The sequence continues at coordinate 45,805 of NZ_JZWY01000112.1, read as the reverse complement.
CCAGGCTGCGGGCAGCGTTGAGGTCCGCCACGACCCGGTGCAAGGTGCGGAGGGTCGCGAGACGGACATAAGGCTCCGACTCGGCTTCCATGCGGGGGCTCCCCGGCTGCTTCGGATAGGTCTTGATTGGTTATCGTCCGATTGCCAGAAGAACTGAATCACAGGGAGCACAGCGTTCGGCACGCTCGGTCAGCAATAGGTCAGCACTTGTGACTTAAATCACACGACACTAATGCACCCTTAATCGGTTCATCTGCCCCATAACGGGACAAAAAGCCCCATCGGCACATTTCCGGTGGTCGGTCGAAATGGCCCGGCGCTGTAGCCGACTGACCGCCGGGCAGGCCCTCCCCTTCACTCCTGGGAGTGAGGCCGGGCGCGAACCGTAACCTTCCCGCTGCCCGGGCGGACCGAGCCGCGCTGCGTCGCTGGTCCTACGACCAGGGCCCGATGTCGTTTCCCCCGGTCGCGGGCTAGCGTGCCTACGTGTACCCGTCCCCGCAGCCCGAAGCTGCCTCCCAAGCGTCCCCCGACGAGTTCCGGGCGGCGCTCTCCCAGCTCGCCTCCGGTGTCAGCCTGGTGACCGTCCACGACCCGGACGACGGCGAGGACGTCGGCATGACCGCGACGTCCTTCCTGTCCGTGTCGCTGGAGCCGCCGCTGGTCCTGATCTCCGTCCGCGAGGACTCCCGGATGGACGAGGTGCTCTCCCGGGCCGGGACCTGGGCGGTCTCGCTGCTGTCCGAGGAGCAGAAGGCACTCGGCTCGCGGTTCGCCATGAAGGGCCGGCTCAGCGACCGGCTGCTGTTCGCCGACGCCCCGCACCACCGCGGCCCGTACAGCGGGGCCCCGCTGATCAGTGGCGCGCTCGCCACCGTGGAGTGCCGCACCGAGCAGCGGATGCCCGCCGGCGACCACACCCTGCTGCTCGGCCGGGTCCTGGAGGCCCGGGTTCCCGACCCCGGCGGCCGCCCGCTGCTGTACTTCCGCGGCGGCTACCGCTCCCTGGGCTGACCCCGGCGCCGCCGGGCACGCCGGGCACCGCCGGGTGCCGCCGCTACTCGCCGCCGCGCGGGGAGCGCCGCCCCTGCTTCAGCTCGGAGCGGTGCCGCTTGTTGGTGAGCCGCCGCTCGACCATGCCCCGGCTGGGCCTGGTCGCCCGGCGCGCCTTCGGCGGCGGGGCAGTCGCCTCGCCGAGCAGCGAGGCCAGCCGGGCCGCGGCGACCTCACGGTTGCGCCACTGCGAACGGTGCTCGGAGGCCCGGACCACCAGCACCCGGCCGTCCACCAGCCGGCCGGCCAGCCGCTCCAGGGCGCGCTCCTTCCACACCTCGGGCAGCGCCGCGGAGGCGGCCAGGTCGTAGCGGAGCTCGACCTGGGTGTCGGAGGTGTTGACGTGCTGGCCACCGGGGCCGGAGGAACGCGAGAAGCGCCAGACGAGCTCGGCGTCGGGGACGACCACCGACCCCCGTACGCGGATGGGCTCAGGCATGGGCCCATCATCCCGCGCCGGACCACGCCGGGTCACCCGGTTATCCGGCCGTCCCGTGCCAACCCCGACAATGTCCCTGTGATCGAGCTCGGCTACTCCCTCTCCAACCGCTTCCCCGACCCCCCGCAGACCGACTACCGGTCGGCGGGCGTGCGCGAGCTGCGGTACGACCTGTTCTGCGGCGACGTCCACGTCGAGGACGAGGAATCGGACCTGTCCACAGCCTGGGGATGGGTCCCGGTGCTGGACTTCGCCTGGGCCCTGTGCGACATCGTCGAGGAACTCGACCGCGACCCGGACGGCGGCCGCGCCGCCCGGGTGCAGACCGCCGACCTCGACTTCACCCAGAACACCCATCTGCTGCGGTTCGCCCGCCGCTTCAACTGGGTAGAGGTGACGGCCACCTGGCTGCCGGACGAGCCGCCGGTCGTGGTGCGCCACGGCGATCTGCGCCGCGAGGCCAGGGATTTCCTCCAGGACACTCTCGCCGACCTCTTCGACATGCACCCGGATCTCGCCGACAATCCGGTTGTCTGGGAACTCCAGGGCAGGTTCCGGCGCGTCTGACGGGGAATACCCGAAACCGTGCCGGCGGCGGAAAAGAAACCGGCCGCGCGGAACCAACCCTCGCGGTTCCCGCGTTATCCCCGGCAACAGCAATCGAAGGGACAGCACACACCATGCCAGTGAGCCTCTCCAAGGGTGGCAACGTCTCGCTGACCAAGGAGGCCCCCGGCCTGACCGCGGTCACCGTCGGCCTCGGCTGGGACGTCCGCACCACGACCGGTGCCGAGTTCGACCTGGACGCCAGCGCCATCGTGCTGAACGCGGACGGAAAGGTGCTGTCCAACAGCCACTTCGTCTTCTTCAACAACACCAGCACCCCGGACAACACCGTCGTCCACACCGGTGACAACCGCACCGGCGAGGGCGCCGGCGACGACGAGGCGATCAACGTCAACCTCGCCACGCTGCCGGCCGAGGCCGCCCGGATCACCTTCCCGGTCTCGATCTACGACGCCGTCACCCGGTCGCAGAACTTCGGCCAGGTCCGCAACGCCTACATCCGCGTGGTGAACGCGGCCGGTGGCGCCGAGATCGCCCGCTACGACCTCTCCGAGGACGCCGCGACCGAGACCGCCATGATCTTCGGCGAGCTCTACCGCAACGGCGCNCGCCGAGTGGAAGTTCCGCGCGGTCGGCCAGGGCTACGCCTCCGGCCTGGCCGGCATCGCCCAGGACTTCGGCGTCCAGCTCTGACGCTCCGCCCCCGCGGTGCCTCCGGCGCCCGTCCCGCCACCCGGCGGGGCGGGCGCCGCGTCGTTCCCGGCGTCCCCGCCCACCGGCCGGGCCGGGGCACCGGGCCCGGAACGACGGAGCGGCGCCGGCGGACGGTCCTCCGTCCACCGGCGCCGCTCGGCACCGACCGCTCGCGCCGCCTCAGCGGGAGGCGCGGAGCTCCGGCACCTCGATCTGCTCGGTCTCGTCGTGCGGGGTCAGGTCGACCACCTCGGGGGCGGCCGGCCGGCCGACCTGGGGCAGCACCTGGGTCCGCTCCTCGGCGGCCTCCGGGGCCACGGAGGCCGCCGGCTCCTGCACCGCGTCCGGCACCTGGGCCGGTATCTGCGTCCGGGCCTGGGCCTGCGCCTGGGCGGCGACCACCTCGTCCCCCACCACGTCCGCGAGGTCGGCCCGCTCGCCGAGCTCCGCGACACTGCCCACCACCGGCGTCGGCGCGGCCGGCCGGACCCCGGCACCGGTACCGGTACCGGCACCCCGGCCGAAGAAGCTGAACCCCTGGGGCCGCGCGGTCGCGGGCACCGCCGGGCGCGGCCGCTGCCGCTCGGCCGGGCGCACCGGCTGCGCCACGGGCGCCCCGCCGAGCTGTCCCACGGTCGCCGTCAGCACCGGCCGGGCCGGCGCGGCGGGAACGGGCGTGGCCCCACCGGACGCGGACGGCGCGGACGGCGCCGTCGCGGGCGCGGGCACCCCGGGAGCGACCGGAGCCGGCACCACCGGCGCCACTCGCCCAGGCGCCCGCTCGGGCACCGGCGCGGACGTCGTCGCGGACGTCGTCGCGGACGTCGTCGCGGGCGCCGTACGGGCCCGCAGCGCGACCTCCGCACCCGCCGCACGCTCCCGCTCGGCGGCGCGCTCCGCCTCCCGCCGGGCCTCCCGCTCCCGCTGCGCCTCCTGCTGCGCCGCCCGCCGCCCCAGCTGCCGCAGCACAGCCCCGGCACGGACGAAGGCGGCCGGACTGGCCGGGTACTTGGGGCGGCTCGCGGCGAGGGCCCGCTGGGTCGCCTCGGCCTCCTTGAGCGCCTGCTCGGCGACCATCACGGCCCGCTCCTTGAGCAGCCGGGCGATCTCCGTCTCGGCCTTCGCCAGCCGGGACTTCTCGGCGGTCAGCCGGCGCCCGAACCTGGTCGCCCGCTCCTCGGCCACCTCGGCCGCGTACTCCGCCTCGGCGAGCTGCTCCTCGAACCGCTCCTCGGCCCGCAGCCGCTGCGCCGCGGAGAGCTCGGCAGCCGCCCGGGCGGCCCGGTCGCGCTGCCGCAGCAGCACGGCGAAGCCGAGCGTCGCGAGCACCGCGGCGGCGCCCACCGAGCGCACCAGCACGGTGTCCTGACTGAACAGCAGCGCTCCCAGCGCGGCGACGAGGAGCACGCCGGCGGCGGTGGGGGGGAAGACCCGGCCGAGGACGGAGGAATGACGATGGCGTCCGCGAGACATGCCAAGAAACTAGCGTGCGAATTGGGGCCGTGTCAGCCCAGGGTCGGCTTCGGCCCTTGACACCGTGCCGGATCGACCGGACGCCTCCGGGAAATCACCCCAGGTCACCGGAACGGGGCCGGTCAGCGGGGGGTGGCCGCAGGCCCGTGCGCACCCGGGTCGTCGTGGTTCTCCGGCAGCCGGCAGATGTGCTGCAGCCAGAGCGCCGCCGCGATCACGGCCACGCCCGCCAGCACCGCGAGCCCGGCGGTGATCGCCTGGTCCTTGCGGGCCGGCACGTCCAGTTCGCCCAGCAGCTGGATCCCGGCGCCCGCGTAGATCCCGGTGACCACCGCCGACACCAGCGCGCTGGCCTGGCCGAGCACCACCGCGCGGGCCGCGCCCAGCGGGTCCACCCGCTTCGCGCCGGGCTGCCGCTCGCGCGCCGCCTTCAGCCGCGAGCGCAACGAGAGCGCGGTCGCCAGCAGGATCACCGCCACCGCGGCCAGCACCACCGGCGCCGCACCCGGCACCGCGGGCAGCGTGTCCAGGGAGGCCCAGAGCTTGGCACCGGCCCAGGACAGCGCCGTCGTGACGACGGTGATGCCGACCAGCAGACGGAGGCGAAGCAGCTTCACTCGGACGGGGTCCTTTCCCGGGCGGCGGGCGACGGGCGACACATGGCGGGCGACGACGGAACCGCCCGCCCCGGAGCTCCGGTGCGGCGGCGTCAGGCCACCGTACCGGGCCCGGCCCGGAGGGGTCCCCGGACCGGTGCCGACACCATGGGTACGCCCGGCGGCCCCGCGCGAGTTCCCCGGCCCGCCCGGCCCGGGAGCCGCGCCCGCGGCGCGGGTCTACTCCGGCAGGGTCAGCCGGATGTCCTCGCGGCGCCGGACACCCTGGGCGTCCGGGCCGCCGAGGGCCGCCAGCAGCTCGCCGACCGGCCCGTGCCCGGGCACCTCGGCCTCCGGCTGGGCGTCCAGCCACGGGGCGAGCACGAAGGCGCGCTCGTGCGAGCGCGGGTGCGGCAGCAGCAGCTCCGGGTCCTCGCTGACGACGCCCTCGTAGGCCAGGATGTCGACGTCCAGGGTGCGCGGGCCCCAGTGGACGGTGCGGACCCGGCCGAAGGCGTCCTCGATCGCGTTGCCGCGCTCCAGCAGGTCGCGGGGCGGCAGCGTGGTGCGGAGCACGACCACCGCGTTGTAGTACGCGGGCTGCTCGGAGGGGCCGCCCACGGCGTCCGTCTCGTACACGGCGGAGACGGCCTTGATCCTGAGCCCGGGCGTGTCCGCGAGGGCGTCCACGGCCCCCTGGAGGGTGTCCAGGCGGTTGCCGAGGTTGGAGCCGAGGGCGATCACGGCGCAGCGCTGGCTGTGCAGGGTGGTGTCGGCCGAGTCGACCCGCTGCTCCAGGTCGAAGGTGCTCGGCGCGGCGGTCGGGTCACTGGTGGTCATCGCACTTCCCCTAGGGCTGAGACGGGCCGCGCTGCGGCGGGCACCGGACACGAGGTACGAATCACCCGCGGGCCCGGTGGATGGTCACGGTCACGTCGTCGAACGGCACGGTGATCGGCGCGTCCGGCTTGTGCACGGTCACCTCGACCTCCTGCACCGGCTCGTGCTTCAGGCACTGGTCCGCGATCCGCTGGGCCAGGGTCTCGATCAGCTCGACCGGCTCGCCGGCGATGATCGCGGTGACCTCCTCGGCCACGATGCCGTAGTGCGCCGTGCGGGTCAGGTCGTCGCCGGCGGCGGCGGGACGGGTGTCCAGGAACAGCACCAGGTCGACCACGAAGGTCTGGCCCTCGGCCCGCTCACGCTCGAAAACACCGTGGTGGCCGCGGGCACGCAGGCCCCGCAGAGTGACGCGGTCCAGCAAACGAATCACTGCTCCAAGTCGGACGGGCCCCACCCGGACGAGAACGGCGGGCAGGGCGGAGACGGGCGTCGCGCCCGCCGCTGACCTTTTTGAATCTACCCGCGCGCGCCGACAACACCCGACCGTCCTACCCGGCACGAACCGTCGCCACGCACGCCGCATTGGCGATTGACGTGAACGTTCGGTGACCTGCCGGGAATTCCCCGGCCACCGGCCGGGGCCGTTTTCCCCGGATTTCCGGCCGGATCCCGGAATCAGTCCTCGTCGTCCTCGTCGGCGCTGGTCAGAACGGGTGAACCGTGGTGCGACCACAGTTTCCACCCGGCCGGAGTGCGCCGGAAGAGATTGGTCGACACGACCTTTCCGCCGACCAGCGGACCGAGCTCGCCCTCCTCCTCCGCCTCGCCGCCGGAAAGGATGTTCTCGGTGCACGTGACAAGGGCCACATCGCCCTGCACCTCCGCCTCCTCGTCGGTGAGGATGAACTGGATGTACTCGGTGTTCGCCATGATCAGCATGTAGGAGCGGGTCACCTGGGCCCGCCCGCGCAGCACCGGCCACCCCGGGTGGACGCAGACCACGCCCCCCTTGTCGTCCGCCTCGCCCGCGCCCAGCCAGGCGTCCTCGACCGCCTCCTGGTCGCCGTTCTCCAGTGCCTCGTAGAGCGCGCGGTTGGCCTCCAGGGCCGCCTCGCGGTCCGCCTCGGTGGACCGTCGGCCCGCTGTCTCCCCGCTCAACCTGCCGTCACCTGCCATGACCCTCCCGTCTTCGCCGAACGCTCACCCCTGCCGGGCCGCGCGCTGCCAGGCCGCGACCACGCGGACGGCATCCGCCGTCCCGGACACGTCGTGCACCCGCACCGCCCAGGCCCCGGCCTCCGCCGACAGCACCGACACCGCGGCGGTGGCGTCGTCGCGCTCCCGGGCCGGGCGCAGTTCCCCGGTTTCCGGGTCGGCCAGCAGCGTACCCAGGAACCGCTTGCGCGATGCGGCCACCAGGACGGGACGACGGAGCGCGGTGAGGGCGTCGAGCCGGCCGAGCAGCGCCCAGTTGTGCTCGGCGGTCTTCGCGAAGCCGAGCCCCGGGTCGAGGATCAGCTGCCGCTCGTCGACCCCGTCGGCGACCAGCGCGTCCACCCGGGCGGTGAGCTCGCCGACCACGTCGGCGACCACGTCGTCGTAGACGGCCAGCCGGTCCATGTCGGCGGACTGCCCGCGCCAGTGCATCACCACGAAGGGCACACCGGTCGCGGCCACCACCCGGGCCATCGCGGGGTCGGCCAGCCCTCCGGAGACGTCGTTGACGAGCAGCGCGCCGGCCTCCACCGCCCGCTCGGCCACCGAGGCCCGCATGGTGTCGACGGAGACCGCGACCCCGGCGGCGGCCAGCTCCCGCACCACCGGGACGACCCGGCGCAGCTCCTCCTCCTCCGGCACCCGCTGCGACCCCGGCCGGGTGGACTCGCCGCCGACGTCGACCAGGTCGGCGCCCCTGGCGCGCAGCGCGAGGCCGTGGGCGATCGCCTTGGCGGGGTCGTGCCACAGGCCGCCGTCCGAGAAGGAGTCGGGGGTCACATTGACCACGCCCATGACCGCGCAGCGGTCCAGCCGCGGCAGTCCGGAGGGCAGCGAGTAGGGCACCGAATTGCTCATGCCCCCATTATCCGGTGGCCCGGACCGGGCCACCCGGCGCCCGCCCCCGGCCCGGACCGCACCCGTCCCGGGCCCGGGCCGCCCCTGTCCCGGACAGCGGGCCGGCCCCCGCCGAGGAGCGTCCTCGACGGGGGCCGGGCGGCCGTGCGCCCGGCTCAGGCGGCCTCGGTGACCTCCGGCCTGGCCCCGGCCGGCAGCAGCCCCTGGCGCCGCGGCTTGCGGCCGAAGCGCGGCATGCCGAGGGTGATGAAGGCCTCCGCCTGCATCGCCGCGAAGCCGATCCTGGGCAGGTCCCTGGTGTTCGGGAAGACCAGGAAGCGCGGCTCCCACTCCGGCTGGAACTTCGCGTTGAACTTGTACAGCGACTCGATCTGGAACCAGCGCGACAGGAAGACCAGCAGCCCGCGCCAGGCGCGCAGCACCGGTCCCGCGCCGATCCGCTCGCCGCGCGCGAGCGCCGAACGGAACATCGCGAAGTTCAGCGACACCCGGCGCACCCCCATCGCCGGGACGGCCTGGAGCGCGGCGACGATCAGCAGCTCGTTCAGGCCCGGGTCGGCCGCCCGGTCACGGCGCATCAGCTCCAGCGAGATGCCGTCCTCGCCCCAGGGCACGAAGTGCAGCACCGCCTTGAGGTCGTCGCCGCTCTCGCCCTCCTCCGGCGCCTTGTGGGCGGTGACCACCACGCAGGCGTCGTCGCCCGGCTCGCCGAACCGGCCGAGCGCCATCGAGAAGCCGCGCTCGGTGTCGGTGCCGCGCCAGCGGGCCGCCGCGTCGGCGATCCGCTGCCGCTCCTCCCAGCCGAGCTCGGAGACCCGGCGGACCTGGCAGGAGTAGCCGTTGCGCTCGATCCGCTTGACCATCTGACGGACGTTGCGCATGGCCCGCCCGGCGAGCGAGAAGGAGGCCGTGTCGACGATCGCCTCGTCACCCAGCTCCAGCGCGTCCAGCCCCGCCTCCCGGGTCCAGACCTCGCCGCCGACCTCGCTGCAGCCCATCACGGCCGGCACCCAGGCGTGCTCGCGGGCCTCGGCCATGAACACCTTGATCGCGCCCGGCCAGGCCTCGACATCACCGACCGGGTCGCCGGAGGCCAGCATCACGCCGGACACCACCCGGTAGGAGATCGCCGCCTTGCCGGTGGGCGAGAACAGCACGCTCTTGTCCCGGCGCAGCGCGAAGTAGCCGAGCGAGTCCCGCTCGCCGTGCCGCTCCAGCAGGGCCCGGACCCGCTCCTCGTCCTCGGCGGTCAGCTCCGGCTTCGGCTTCTCCGGCCGCAGGGCGAGGTAGGTGGTGGTGAAGGCGGTGATCAGACCCATCGCGCCGAGCAGGTACCCGACCAGGTCCTCCATCCGGTCCGAGTTGTAGTGCACCGGCCCCTCGAAGCCGAACAGCCCGTAGAGGACGTGCTCCAGCCGCTGGTCCAGGCCCGGGTGCCCCAGCTCGTACTTGGTCCGGGTACTGACGATCAGCAGGCCGATCAGCACGCTCACGGCGCCCAGGACGACCAGGTTGACCACCGCGCGCCAGCGGGTGCGGGGGTCGGCCTTGGCGTAGAACTCGCGCCGGTGGACCAGCATGACCACGAACAGCACCAGCGAGATGACCGCCGGGCCGAGCTGGTGCCAGCGCAGCAGGTGCAGCGCCGCGCCCACCGGCAGCAGCACGCACACCACCCGCCAGGCGCGCCGCTTGCGCCGGCGCAGCGCGTGCGCGAGCAGCACCAGGAGCAGGCCGATCATCAGGGTGCCGGCCGCGGCCAGCGTCGTGGTGCCGCCCGGCAGCTGCCCGGCGAAGGTGTGCACCTTGGTGTGCCGGAGCTTGGGGAACACCGCACTGGCGATGTCGACCAGTCCGATCAGCAGACAGGCGTAGCCGACCGCACCCGGGAGCCAGGCCCTCGGAACAGCGGCCGCTTGGGTACGAAGCGTCTGCAGGCCGCGACGGCGCTGCGGCTGCTCGGGGCTCGGCTCAACGGACACGGGAACGCTCATGGGGGTTCAGCGTAGAGGCTGTCGCGGGGTGTCCGGTCACTCCCGGGTGGGAGCCGTGATGGACCTTCATGCGTTTTCCTTCATCTGGCAAGACGCACACCAAGGAACCGGCAACGAAGGGTAAACCGGCGCCCCGGGGGCGCTGCGAATTGAGCCGAGGGGTGGGTGCCGGGGGCCCCTCACCGCGTGGCGCGACGAGCCCCCGCGTACGTGCTACGTACGGTGGACGCCGCATTTTAGGGCGTCGGTTGCGCGCGAGCGCCACCGGGATCCCGGTCCCGCCCCGGCGTCCGGACAGCCTAGCCGCGGTGGCCCGGGCTGACGCACCGCCAGACGATGAAACCTGCACTGTCAGTGTCCCACCGGAAGGCCGACAGCATGGAACTGACCAGCGACGCGCTGATGAACTCGCTGCTTGCCCTGGGTTCGGCCGCGCTCGTGATCACCCTGTGGCTGTGGCCGCGGCTGGCCAGGCAGCGCCCACTCCCGGTGCTCGGCCGGGTCGGCCTGTTGACGGTGACTCAGGTCGTGCTGGTGTCGGTGCTGGCGCTCAGCGTCAACAACTCTTTCGGGTTCTACACCTCCTGGGACGACCTGCTCGGCTCCGGCGGCACCAAGCTCGCCCTCACCAGCAACGAGAACCACAAGGGTGGTGCGCCGGTCGGCGACGCGCTGGTCCAGCCGACCAACGAGGGCGGCCTGGAAACGGTCGGGGACCTGCCCAAGGGGCCGCCCGAGGAGGTCGGCAGGGTCGAGTCGGTCCGGATCACCGGCAAGGAGACCGGACTGTCCGACCAGATGTTCGTCTACCTGCCGCCGGAGTACTTCGACCCCAAGCTCGCCCTGACCCGGTTCCCGGTGATGCTGGCGATCGCCGGCTACCCGGGCATCACGGTCAATCTGATGAAGGAGCTGCCGGTCGTCCAGCAGGCGGTGGAGCTCCAGCGGGCCGGCAAGATGCAGCCGACCATCGTGGTGCTGTCCCGCCCGACCCTCAACCCGCCGCGGAACACCGAGTGCGTGGACGTCGCCGGCGGGCCCCGCACCGAGACCTGGTTCACCAAGGACGTCCCCGAGGCGCTGCACTCCGCCTACCGGATCGGCCGCTCCCCCGCCTCCTGGGCCGTCTTCGGCTACTCGACCGGGGGCAGCTGCGCGTTCCGGCTGGCGATGCGCTTCCCGAACGTGTTCGGCGTCACGGCCGGACTGCACGGCGACGTCAAGGTCGTCGAGGACCAGTTCACCGGCGGCAGCCTGTTCGGCGGGGACCGGACGCTGACCGAGCAGAGCGACCTCACCTGGCGGCTGCAGAACCTGCCCGCCCCGCCGCTGTCGATGCTGGTGGTCTCCACCCGCAAGGAGGCCGACTACCCGCAGACGGTCCAGTTCGTCGAGCTGGCCCAGCAGGTGGCCGCCGGCAATCCGCAGTTCCAGGTGGAGTCGATGTACCTGGACGACGGCGGCCACAACTTCGAAAGCTGGATCCGCGAGCTGCCGGCCACGCTGGAGTGGGTGGGCCACCACCTCGGCTAGGGCGTGCCGCTAGGACACCTGGGTGATTACCGGCGGGTCGGGCGCAGCGCGGGCCGCCGCGGGGGACGTATCGCGACCGCCCCGGCCGGCCGACGGCCGGGGCGGTCCCGGATCCGGGCAGGAGGCCCCATGCTCAGCACCCGATCGCTCTTCGAGGCGATCTACCGGAACGACGAGGCCTACCAGTTGTTCTGCAGCATCGCCGCCGGCGGCGAGGACCAGGGCGGCTGGGAGAACGAGCGGATCACCGAACTCACCCGTGACCCGGTCCTCGCCCCGAAGATCGCCCGGCACGGCGCCGACGAGCGCAAGCACGGCCGGATCTTCACCCAGCTGCTGCACAAGCGCGGCCTGCCGAAGGTCGACGTCCCCGCCGAGGCCGACTACTGCATGCTGCTGGAGCGGCAGGGCGTCGGTCTCGCCCACGAGCGGCTCACCACCGACATCCCGCTGACCGATCGCGAGATCATCACCTATCTGGCGCACAGCCGGGTGACCGAGCAGCGGGCGGCCGAGCAGATGCGCCAGCTGGTCAAGGTGTACGGGGACAACCCCGACCTCGGCCGGGCGATGCGGATGATCTCGGCGGACGAGGACAACCACCTCGCCTACTGCCACGAGGAGCTGCTGCGGCTGTCCGCGGAGGGCCACGGGCCGTACATCCGGCACGTCCTGGAGACCTGCGCCCGGGGCGAGATCCGCACCCACCGGGACGTCGGGCTCGCGGTGACGTCCCGGATGGCGCGGATCCTCGCCTGGCCGCGCTGGCAGCTGGCCGTGGTCACGGCCGGCCTGCACGGGCTCTACCTCTACGACCTGCTGTACGGCTGGCGGCGGATGGTGCGGCTGCGGATGCCCGCCCGGCGCAACGCGCTGGGCACCCCGGCTCCACCGCACACCGGGCCCGAGCCGCTCTGAGCGGCCCCCGGCCGCGCGTGCGAGGCTGTCGCGACCCGGTCAGCGCCCGATGATGAGGCTCATCGCCTCGGCCCGGGAGGCCGGGTCGCGCAGCTGTCCGCGCACGCAGGAGGTGATGGTCTTGGCGCCGGGCTTGCGGATGCCCCGCATCGACATGCACATGTGCTCGCACTCCACGACCACGATCGCGCCGCGCGGCTCCAGGATCCGCATCAGCGCGTCGGCGACCTGGCTGGTGAGCCGCTCCTGCACCTGCGGCCGGCGGGCGTAGACGTCGACCAGCCGGGCCAGCTTGGACAGGCCGGTGATCTTGCCGCTGGGGGACGGGATGTACCCGACGTGCGCGACACCCCGGAACGGCACCAGGTGGTGCTCGCAGACGGAGGTCAGCTCGATGTCCTTGACCAGCACCATCTCGTCGTGACCGAGGTCGAAGGTGGTGGTCAGGACGTCCTCGGGCTCCTGCCAGAGGCCCGCGAATATCTCCTTGTAGGCCCGCGCCACCCGGGCGGGGGTTTCCAGCAGGCCCTCGCGGTCCGGGTCCTCACCGACCGCGAGCAGGAGTTCACGGATCGCGTTCTCGGCCCGCTTCTGGTCGAACGTGCCGACGGTGGGCGGACCGTCGAGCGTCACCGGGTCGATCATGCGGGCCTCGCTAACTCGTTGGCGAACACGGGGTTGAACAGCACGGATGCCGCGCCTCCAGGGTACAAACCCCGGTGACGCGGCATCCATTCCGGCGGGTGCCGGAGGTTTGTCAGCCCTCCGCGGGCGGCTCGACCGGCAGCTGCGGAAGCTTGACCACGTCGGCCGGAGCGGCCTCGGTGGCGGAGGCGCCGTTGGTGAGCGCCAGCTCCTTGGGCGACTGGACCGGCGGGCGGGTGGACGGCGTCCGACGGGCGGAGCCGGTCCAGGCCGGACGGGTCGGGCGCTTGACGATCGGCGCGAAGATCTCGGCGATCTGCTCCTTGTTGAGGGTCTCCTTCTCGAGGAGCTCCAGGACCAGGTTGTCGAGCACGTCGCGGTTCTCGACCAGGATCTCCCAGGCCTCGTTGTGCGCGCTCTCGATGAGCTTCTTGACCTCTTCGTCGACCAGCCCGGCGACCTCTTCCGAGTAGTCGCGCTGGTGGCCCATCTCACGGCCCAGGAACGGCTCCGAGTTGTCGCTGCCGAACTTGATGGCACCGAGGCGCTCGGTCATGCCGTACTGGGTGACCATGGCCCGCGCGGTGGCGGTGGCCTTCTCGATGTCGTTGGAGGCACCGGTGGTCGGGTCGTGGAAGACCAGCTCCTCCGCCGCACGCCCGCCCAGCATGTAGGCCAGCTGGTCGAGCATCTCGTTGCGGGTGGTGGAGTACTTGTCCTCCTCCGGCAGCACCATGGTGTAGCCGAGGGCCCGGCCGCGGGACAGGATGGTGATCTTGTGCACCGGGTCGCTGTACTGGCAGGCCGCCGCGACCAGGGCGTGACCGCCCTCGTGGTACGCGGTGATCTTCTTCTCCCGGTCGGACATGATCCGCGTGCGCTTCTGCGGACCCGCCACGACGCGGTCGATGGCCTCGTCCAGGATGTTGTTGTCGATCAGCTTCTTGTCCGAGCGGGCGGTCAGCAGCGCCGCCTCGTTCAGGACGTTCGACAGATCGGCACCGGTGAAGCCGGGGGTGCGCTTGGCGACGGCCGAGAGGTCGACGTCGGGCGCGATCGGCTTGCCCTTCTGGTGCACCTTGAGGATGTCCAGACGGCCCTGGAGGTCGGGACGCTCGACCGCGATCTGACGGTCGAAGCGGCCCGGACGCAGCAGCGCCGGGTCCAGGATGTCCGGGCGGTTGGTGGCGGCGATCAGGATGACGCCACCCTTGACGTCGAAGCCGTCCATCTCGACCAGCAGCTGGTTGAGGGTCTGCTCGCGCTCGTCGTGGCCGCCGCCGAGGCCCGCACCGCGGTGCCGGCCGACGGCGTCGATCTCGTCGACGAAGACGATCGCCGGGGCGTTCGCCTTGGCCTGCTCGAAGAGGTCGCGGACGCGGCTGGCGCCGACACCGACGAACATCTCGACGAAGTCGGAACCCGAGATCGAGTAGAACGGCACCCCGGCCTCGCCCGCGACGGCACGCGCCAGCAGGGTCTTGCCGGTCCCGGGCGGGCCGTAGAGCAGCACACCCTTGGGGATCTTGGCGCCGACGGCCTGGAACTTGGCCGGCTCCTGGAGGAACTCCTTGATCTCGTGGAGCTCCTCGACCGCCTCGTCCGCGCCTGCGACGTCGGAGAAGGTGGTCTTCGGGGTGTCCTTGGTGAGCAGCTTCGCCTTGGACTTGCCGAACTGCATGACGCGCGAGCCGCCGCCCTGCATCTGGTTCATCAGGAAGAGGAAGACCAGCACGATGATCACGATCGGCAGCATCGACAGCAGCAGGCTGACGAGGGTGCTCTGCTTCTCGGGGCTGATGGTGTAGCCCTCGGTCAGCGTGCTCTGGTCGTTGTCGTTGATCTGGGCCTGCAGCTTGTCGGCGATGCCGACGCCCTGGTCCCCGATGTAGGAGGCCTGGAACTTGCTGCCGGACTGCGGCTTGCCGGTGCCCACGGCAGGCAGCTTCGCGCCGTCCTTCAGCTGAATCTTGATCGTGTTCGAGTCACCCGTGGTGATCTGCGCCGACTTGACCTGCTTCGCGTCGATCGCTGCGACGACCTGCCCGGTGTCCACCGTCTTGTAGCCGTTCGAATCCGAAACGACCTGCATCAGCACGATGACGGCGAGGACGGCCAGCACGATCCACATGATCGGCGCACGGAAGTATCGCTTAACGTCCATCCATGCGGGGCGTTGCCGCCCCGTCCCTCCTGCCACTCAACGGCGCCGCGGGGCTGTGGGCCACCGGCGCATTCGGTCAGTCAGTGCTCATGTGAAGAGCGGTTTTATTGGACCGTACCGCAGTACGCCCCCCACGTGGCGGGAGCACGGCGATACGACGTTCTTCTATGGTCCCCCGATCCAACGGGCGGGAACAGGATCCTGTTCCCGCCCGTCGTCCGAACGGGTTCTCAGCCGCCGTAGACGTGCGGGGCGAGGGTGCCGATGAAGGGGAGGTTGCGCAGCTTCTCCGCGTAGTCGAGACCGTAGCCGACCACGAACTCATTGGGGATGTCGAAGCCGACGTACTTGACGTCGATCTCGACCTTGGCCGCGTCGGGCTTGCGCAGCAGGGTGCAGACCTCGAGCGAGGCCGGGCCGCGCGAGCCCAGGTTGCCGAGCAGCCAGGACAGCGTCAGGCCGGAGTCGATGATGTCCTCGACGATCAGCACGTCACGGCCGGCGATGTCGGTGTCCAGGTCCTTCAGGATCCGCACCACACCGGAGGACTTGGTGCCCATCCCGTAGGAGGAGACCGCCATCCAGTCCATGGTCACCTGCGAGTGCAGGGCGCGGGCCAGGTCGGCCATGACCATCACGGCCCCCTTGAGGACGCCGACGATCAGCAGGTCCTTGCCTGCGTAGTCCCGGTCGATGCGCTCGGCCAGCTCCAGGAGCTTCGCGTCGATCTCGTCCTTGCTGATGAGCACCTTCGCGAGGTCAGCGCCCATGTCGTTCTGGTCCACCGGGGATACGTCCTCAAACGTGTCGGGGTCTGGATGGCCGGCGGCCGGCTCCCCCGGGCATGCCCGCCCGTCAGTCGCCCTGTCGCCGAAAGACCAGCGTGCCACACCGCCGGGTGGCTTCGACGCCCCCGGGTAGGTGCAGGGGTCCCTGACCCCGCCATCCGGTGACCAGCAGGTCGATCGTCTCCAGGTGCCGGGCGAAGAGGTCCCCGGCCGGACAGCCCGCCCGCAGCGCGGCCCGACGCAGCACCCGGCGGCGCACGGCGGGGGGCAGCTCGGACAGTTTCCCGGCGTCCAGGGTGCCTTCGCCCGTCCGGATGTCGCGCTCGGCCAGCGCGGCCCACTGGTCGAGCGCGTCGGCGTCGTCGCGGAACAGCCGGGCGGTGCGGGCGAGGGCCTCGACCACGCCGCCGCCCAGGTGCTTCTCCAGCACCGGCAGCACCTCGTGGCGGACCCGGGAGCGGGTGTAGGCCGGGTCGCAGTTGTGCGGGTCGTCCCAGACCTGGATCGCCTGGGCGGAGCAGGCCTGCCGGGTGGCGGCCCGGTCGAGCTCCAGCAGCGGGCGGCGGTAGCGGCCCTTCTGGGCCGGCATACCGGCCAGCGAGCGGGCGCCGGACCCCCGGGCCAGGCCCAGCAGGACGGTCTCGGCCTGGTCGTCGCGGGTGTGGCCGAGCAGGACGGCGACCGCGCGGTGCCGCTCGGCGGCCGCGTCCAGGGCGGCGTACCTGGCGTCCCTGGCGGCGGCCTCGGGGCCGCCCTCGCGGCCGACCCGGACGGCGATCGCCTCGACCGGGTCGAGGCCGAGCTCGCGGAGCCGGTCGGCGACCTGGTCGGCCCGCTCGGCGGAGCCCGACTGGAGGCCGTGGTCGACGGTGACGGCGCCGACCCGCAGACCGATCTTGGGGGCCTCGAAGGCGGCGGCGATGGCGAGCGCCATGGAGTCCGCGCCGCCGCTGACGGCGACCAGGACCAGCGGCGAGCCGGGCGCGGCGGGGGTGCGGGGCAGCCCGGACGGGTGGCGGTGGGCGTTGCCGATCAGCGTGGTGCCGACGGCGGCCGGCAGCGCGGCGGCGGCGACCGGCACGCCGGGGACGCGCTCGCGCGGCTCGCGGGCGGGCGCGGTGAAGGTGGAGCCGGCCTCGGCTGCGAGGTCGGCGAGGGTGCGGCGTACGGCCAGGCGTATCGCGGCTACAGCGGGGTGTGGGCCCACGGCGGACGACTCCTCGACGGAGGGGGGACAGGACTGCGGTGGGCGCGGCGGGGACCGCGCATCCATGAGCACCGTGTTACCGGGCGCTCACAGATGGTGGCAGAAAGGAGGCACCCGCTACGCCACCCGCGCCACCGGTACGACCACCGTCCCACGTTCGGGTGAATGAAGAAACGTATCTTCACCCGCCATGTGCACGACTGGTCCACTCGTGCGAACGGAATCCGACCACCCCCGGTCCCGCCCGGACCGGGCCGTCGGCGGGCCGTCAGCGGGCCACCCGGGCGACCCAGGCGGCGGGGTCGTGGATCTCGTCCTTGGTCGGCAGGGTGTTCGGCGAGGTCCAGACCCGGTTGAAGCCCTCCATGCCGACCCGCTCGACCACGCCCCGGACGAAGACCGCGCCGTCCTGGTACTGGCGGAGCTTGGCGTCCATCCCGAGCAGCCGGCGCAGCACCAGGTCCAGCCGGTTGGCGCCGCGGTCCCGGCGCTGCTGGAACTTCTCCCGGATCTCGGCGACGCTCGGCACCACGGCCGGGCCCACGCCGTCCATCACCACGTCCGCGTGCCCCTCCAGCAGGGACATCACGGCGGTCAGCCGACCGAGGATCTCCCGCTGGGCCGGTGACTGGACGATCTCCAGCAGGCCGGCCGACGGGGCGTCGCCGCCGCGGCCGCCGAGGCCGGGCAGGCCGGCGCCGAGCGAGCCGGCCGCGTCCCGCAGCCGCTCCACCAGCGCGCCGGGGTCGACGTCCGTCTCGGCCAGGAAGGACTGCACCTCGGACTGGATGTGGTCGCGCAGCCAGGGCACCGCGGTGAACTGGGTGCGGTGGGTCTCCTCGTGCAGGCAGACCCAGAGCCGGAAGTCGGCCGGGTCGACGTCCAGCTCCCGCTCGACGTGGACGATGTTGGGCGCCACCAGCAGCAGCCGGCCCGGGCCGGGGCCCTCGGGGCCCAGCCGGGGCTTGTCGAACAGCGCGGCCGGGCTGTCCGGCGCCTCCAGCGAGGGTTCGGCCGGGGCGAAGGTCTCGTACTGGCCGAGCACCTTGGTGGAGAGGAAGGCCAGCAGCGCGCCGACCTCGATGCCGGTGGCCTTCTCCCCCACCGTGCCGAGCACGGCGGAGGCCGAACCGCCCGTCCGGCGCGCCTGGAGCTTCTCCACCAGCGGCTGGACGATGGTGCGGAAGCCCGCCACATTGGCCCGCACCCAGCCGGGCCGGTCCACGATCAGCACCGGGGTCGCGGCGGCCTCGGCCAGGCTGCTGGAGCGCATGCCGGTGAACTCCCGGACGTGCTCCTCCGCCGCCAGGGCGTGCCGGCGCAGCTCGGCGACCACCGCGGCCGCCTCGGCCCGGCTCACCTCCGGCCCCGGCCGCACCAGCCTGGTCGCGGTCGCGACCGCGAGATTCCAGTCGACCATGTCGGCCCCGCCGCTCGCGCTCGTCATGCCATCACCGTACGTGCTCCCGTGCGCCTGGGGGAGCCGGAACGGCCGGTCAATGGCGGCCCGGTGGCCGACCCGTGGCCGCTCAGCGGCAGCCGCAGGCCGCCAGCCTGGCCACCACCCGGTCCATCGCGGCGCGGGCGGTGTCGACGGGGGCGCCGGTCCGGGTCATCAGGGCGAAGGCGAGCTGCCGCCCGTCGGCGTCCACCACGGTGCCCGCCAGGGTGTTGACGCCGCTGAGGCTGCCGGTCTTGGCCCGGACCAGGCCGGCCGCGTCGGCCGCCCCGGAGCCGGCGCCGAAGCGCTTGCCGAGGGTGCCGGTGAAGCCGGCGATCGGCAGGCCCGTCAGCACCGGACGCAGCGTCGGGTGCTGCGTCGAGGCGGCCAGGGCGAGCAGCTTGACCAGGACCGCCGGCGGGATCGCGTTGCCGGGGTGCAGACCGCTGCCGTCGTTGAGCAGCACGCCGGTCATCGGCACGCCGAGTCGGGTGAGTTCCTGCTGGCGGCGCCCTCGAAGGCGGCCGGCTGGTGGGCCGCGATCGCGGCCTGGCGGGCGATCGCCTCGGCGAGGGTGTTGTCGGAGGTGGTCAGCATCCGCTCGACCAGCCGGGCCATGGTGGGCGAGTCCACCCGGCCGAGCACGGGGGCGTCGGCGGCGGCCGGGGCGGCGGCGGCCTTCGCCTTGCCCTGGACGGTGACGCCCTGGGCCTTGAGCAGGTTGGCGAAGGACTCGGCGGCCGCGCCGGCCGGGTCGGTGACCCGGGCGGGGGCGTCGGCGAGGCTCTTCGGGTCGACCTTGCCCTCGTCCACCATCAGCGGCGTCACCGCGGCGATGTTCTCGCCGTCGTGGTTCTTGTGCAGCAGGGGGCCGGTGTAGAGCGAGACGTCGTAGTCGAGCACGACGGTGGTGGTGCCGGCGGCCTTCAGCGCGGCGGCGGTCTGCCGGGCCAGCGCGTCCAGCGAGGCGGGGGCGGTGTCCGGGTCCGCCGGGACGCCGGCGACCTGCACCTGGTCGGCGGGGAGCGCGGTCAGCGTCGGGTCACCACCACCCACGAGGGTGATCCCGCCCGTCGCCGCGTTCTTGACGACCCGGGTGGCCAGCCGGGTGTCCGCCGGGATCAGCGAGAGGGCCGCGACCGAGGTGGCCAGCTTGGTGGTGGAGGCGGGGGTGGCGGCCGTGTTCTCCCCCTTGCCGTAAAGGAGTTGGCCGTCGGCGGCGTCCGCGACGGCGAGGCCGACGGTGCCGAGGTTCTGGTCGGTGAGCACGGTGGCGAGCGCCTGCTGGAGGCCCTGCGCGGTGGGCAGTCCGGCACCCGGAGCGGCCTCGGCGGCGGCCAGCACGGCACCGGCCGGGGCCGGCCGGGCGACGGCGGAGGGCTTGGCGGACGCGGAGGCCGACGCCGAGGCCGAGGCGGACGGCGAGGTCGATGCGGAGGCGGACGCGGAGGCGGGCGGGGTGGACGGCGGGGTGGTGCCGGGGCGGGCGGAGGTGCTGCCCGAGCTCCCGGGTCGACCCGGATCCTCGTTCCGGTCCCCCTTGTCGCCCTTGTCGTCCCGGTTCTCCTTGTCGCCCCTCTTGCCGTTGCCCTCGTCCTGGTCGCCCCGGGTGCCGCCGGCCCCCGGGCCGCCCGGCGAGGCCGATCCGGACGGCGGCGCGGACGGCAGCGCGGACGCGCCTCCCGCCCCCAGCACCGTCGCGGCGACCAGCAACGACGCCCCGAACAGCCCCGCGGCCGTCCCCCCGCGCCGGCGCCCCGACCCAGCCCCTGCTCGCACCGACCCGGCCCCTTTCCTGAGCACTCACTCCCGTAGGAGACACTTGGATTCTGTCAGTCCCTACCTTGGAGGAACCGTTGGAGTTCGACGTCCTTATCGAAATCCCTAAGGGCTCTCGTAACAAGTACGAGGTCGACCACGAGACCGGTCGCCTTCGGCTCGACCGGATGCTCTTCACCTCGACCCGCTACCCGGCCGACTACGGCTACGTCGAGGGCACCCTGGCGGACGACGGTGACCCGCTGGACGCCCTGGTCATCCTGGACGAGCCGACCTTCCCCGGTTGCCTGATCAAGTGCCGTGTCATCGGTATGTTCAAGATGACCGACGAGGCCGGCGGCGACGACAAGCTGCTCTGCGTCCCGGCGACGGATCCGCGCTGGGAGCACCTGCAGGACATCCACCACGTGTCGGAGTTCGACCGTCTGGAGATCCAGCACTTCTTCGAGGTCTACAAGGACCTGGAGCCCGGCAAGTCCGTCGAGGGTGCCAACTGGGTCGGCCGCGCCGAGGCCGAGGCCGAGGTCACCGCGTCGATCAAGCGCCTGGCGGAGCAGGGCGGCCACTGAGCCGTCCTGCCCGTCTCGTTCGTCCGGCGGTCCGTCCGCCCGGGCGCTTCGAGGTAGGCGAGGCAGTCGAAGGCCGGGGTTCGCGGAGTACTTCCGCGGGCCCCGGCCTTCGCCGTTCCCCGGGCCGGGCGAGGATGGGTTCCCGACACCCTGTCGGCATGACAACGGATTAGGTTAGGCTAACCAAAGCAATCGGGGACGTACTCGACCACTGGAGGCCCGCATGTCCACGCCCGAGCAGCCCGTCGTCCCGTTCTCCACCGTGCTGCGCACCGCGAGCAGCGCCGAGCACGAGGCCGCCGAGCAGTCCTCGTTCATGAGCCACCTGCTCGGCGGGCACCTCGGGATCGAGGCCTACGCCGACCTCACCGGCCAGCTCTGGTTCGTCTACCGCGCCCTGGAGGAGCGGGCCGGGGAGCTGGCGGAGCACCCGGTGGCCGGGCCGTTCGTGGACAGCACGATCCTGCGCACCGCCGCCATCGAGCGCGACCTCGCCCACCTGCGGGGGCCGGACTGGCGCGAGGGCCTCGTCCCGCTGCCGGCCACCGCCGCGTACGTCGCCCGGCTGGAGGAGCTGGCCCGCGAGTGGCCGGCCGGCTGGATAGCGCACCACTACACCCGCTACCTCGGCGACCTCTCGGGCGGCCAGATCATCCGCGGCATCGCCGAGAAGACCTGGGGCTTCGAGCGCAAGGGTGACGGCGTGCGGTTCTACGTCTTCGAGCAGGTGGAGAACCCGGCCGCGTTCAAGCGCGACTACCGGGCCAAGCTGGACGCCGCCGGCCTGGCGCTGGACGAGGTCGAGCGCCGCCGGGTGGTCGAGGAGTGCAAGCGCGCCTTCCGGCTGAACGGCGCGCTCTTCCAGGACCTGGACACCCGGTACCCGCTGAGCGCCTGAGTACCCGAATACCTCGGAGCAGGAAGTCGGCCGGACCGACTTCCTGCTCCGAGGCGTTTCGCCGGGTTCTCCCGGGGACTCCGGCGCTGTGCGGCGAGGGCTGTTCCTGATACTGATGGGGCGTGCGCTTTGACAACGTCCCGATACCGCCGTCCGTCGATGCCAGGCCCCGCGATGTGCGCGGCTACCCCGTTCCGGCGATCACGCCGTGGGAGGGCGACCAACCCCAGTTCGCGCTGACGGACTACGGCCGCAGCGCCGACTGCGCGCGGGAGCGGCTCTGTTCGGTCTGCAACCTGCTGATGCCCAAGGGGCCGGTGTGGCGGGTGGTCGGAGAGACGGAGAGTGCCGCGATCGCCGAGGCGCTGGCGGCGGGGCGCCCGTACCGCAATCTCTCGCCGACCCTGGAGGGTCCCGGCCACCGCGCGTGCATGCTCTACGCCTCGATGGTCTGCCCGTACCTGGCCCGGCCCAACGCGCGGCGCAGGCAGTCGGCCGAGCAGCCCGACGAGATGACCGGACATGTCGTCCGGGGCGCGGTCCGGGGCACGACGGGCGCCGTGGTGGGCTTCGCCGACTACGAGTACGGGATCACCGGGACCCGGGTGCTGTTCCGCTTCGTCGACGTGGTGGAGTTCCTGCCCCATGACAATGCGGACGAGCATCTCGCGGACCTGAGAACGGAGTTGGACCGCCTGGCCGGTAGCTGACCCGGCCGGGCGGTCCAACGGTGCTCGTACTCGGCGGCGTCAGCCGCGGTAGGCCGGCAGGCCGACCCGGCTGGTGACCACGACGGGCTTGGCGGCACCGCTGGCCGGGAGGGTGACGATGCCCTTGGGCGTCCGGGCGGCGATGGTCTTGCCGTCCGGCGAGAAGGTCGGCTGGGTGTAGTCGGTGGTGGCCTTGGGCGTGAGGTCCTTGGCGGTCTTGTCGTCCACGCCCTGCACGAACAGGTGGTCATGACCCTGCACCGAGCGGACGAAGACGACGTCCTCGCCGTCGGGCGAGAGCGCGGGCTGGGAGCCCTTGGTCAGCTCGCTGCTCTGCGAACGCAGGTAGTCGTCGTGGATGTAGACGGTGCCGGTGCCGGGGTTGGCGTAGACGGAGGTGCCGATCTTGCCGCCGGCGTTCGGCCAGATGTTGCCCGTCTCCGGCAGGTCGGGACCGCCGGCGCCACTCGAGACGGACACCTCGGTCGGCTGGCCCTGGACGGCGGTGGCCGGGACGGTCACCAGACGGGAGACACCGTTCTTCCGGGCGACGAAGACGATGTTGTTCCGGGCGGGCAGCTCCGCCGGCCCGTAGGCCGAAACCGCCTGCCAGGTCGGGTGGTTCCAGTTCTGCCCGCCCGGGT
Organism: Streptomyces sp. NRRL S-495; assembly: GCF_000966955.1. NCBI lineage: Bacteria > Bacillati > Actinomycetota > Actinomycetes > Kitasatosporales > Streptomycetaceae > Streptomyces > Streptomyces sp. NRRL S-495. The sequence continues at coordinate 22,778 of NZ_JZWY01000112.1, read as the reverse complement.
TCTTGGCCACGATGACCCGGTTGCTGCCGTCCGCGTCGGAGACGACGAGGTTGCCCGAACCGTCGATGAAGACGGCCTTGTTGCCGTCCGGGGACCAGGTGAGGTCACGCACGACGGTGCGGAAGTCGACCGTCTTGCCGTCGATCTGCACGTAGCGGGTGCCGTTGCTGACGGTCAGCACGTTGTGCTTCAGCCCCTTCGCACCCGCGGCACCGAGCGAGGCGGCCTGGGCGGCCGGGCTGACGGTGGCCACGAGGCCGAGCGTCAGGGCGGCGACGGCGGCGAACTTCGCGGCGCGGGACGAGGACTTGCGGAACGAAAGGGCCTTGCTCATGATCGGTTGTCCCCCTGGAACGACGTGCTGCTCGGATTCCGCACCAGAGCCGTGTCCACCGTCCCCGGCGGACTGTCGTCCACCTGTTCGATCACTCGCTGCTCTGTGCGATGAGAGAAGCCTGTCAGCCGTCCTTCGCTGATCTGTGCGCCAACCGTCACGGATGTGAAACAGCGTCACGCGACCCACACAACACGACGGAGCAGGAGGTCGGAGCGGCCGACTTCCTGCTCCGAGGCGTTTCATCGAGCTTTCTCGGGGGCGCCGTCCACGGGGGCGTGGGGCGCCCGGCACCCACGGCAGGTGATCGGCGGCGGGGGCGGGCCGATCCTGAGGGCGGTGACGACGCCGGTGATCACGGTGGCGATGGCGAGGGCGAGGAGGGCGGCGAAGGCCGCGCCGATGAGGAAGGTGGTCATGCCCGGCCCGCCTCGCGGAGGAGCGTGAGGAGGTTGAGGAGGGTGGCGACGGAGGTGTCGCCGAAGTCGACGAGGAGGCGGCCGTCGACGGTGGCGCCGTTGACGGCGGCGGAGCCCCAGCGGATGCCGAAGGGCTTTCCCCGCTCGTGGAGTTCACGGAGGAGGGAGGTCACTTCGGGCTCGGTGTAGGTGCGGAGGTAGGGGTCGTGCGGTTCGAGGGGGGTGTTCACGCGGCGGCGTCCAGCTCGAACCAGGCGACCTTGCCGGTTTTGGCGGGGTCGACGCCGAAGCGGTGGGTGAGGGCGCGCACGAGGTGGAGCCCGCGCCCGGAGAGGGAGTAGAGATCGGCGGGGAGGGAGGGGGAGGGCAGGTCCGGGCAGTCGTCGCACACCGAGACCCGGAGCACGGCGGGCCGGAGGCAGACGAGCACGGAGGGCGCCTGGCAGCCCCCGTGCTGCCAGGCGTTGATGTACAGCTCGTGAAAGGCGAGTTCGGCGTCGTCGATGACGTCCGGCGGCCAGCCGGCGGAGAGGAGGGCGGCCCGGAGTTCGGCACGGGCGAGGGAGCAGTCGGGCGGGTTGAGGGCACGCAAGACAGACCTCCGAGGGAGAGGCAGGGGGAGGAGAAAGAGAAGAGGCATCAATGGTGCCAAACAGGCATAGTGCACCCAACACCTCACAGGCGGACACTTGCTGACGATCTGTCCGATCCCTGTGAGGTAGACCATACGGCACATCGACTTAATTTTAGGTAGTTCTCTGAGAGATTCCCCCTCCCGGGGGACAGATGGCCTCGCCCTCAAGCTTCACGGCACACTGTGAGCACAGGACATCGAGAGGACGCCATGCCGGGCCGTCTGAACCCCACGCTTCGCCAGCGCCGCCTGGGTACCGAACTGCGAAGAATGCGCGAGCAGGCAGGACTCCGAGGCAGCGAACTCGCCCACTCGCTGGGCGTAAGCGCAGCCCAGGTGACACAGATGGAGAACGGAAAGACCAGCGTCAACGCAGACCGACTGCGCACGATCGCAGCGGCATGCAAGTGCGCCAACGAGCCGCTCATCGAAGCTCTGATCGACTTCACCGTGCCACGCTCGAAGGGCTGGTGGGAGCGGTACCAGGGGAAGCTGCCGACGGGCTTCCTCGAGGTTGCGGAGATGGAAGCCCATGCCTTGAAGATCTACACCTGGGCCACCACATACGTTCCGGGTCTTCAGCAGACTGGCGCCTACGCCTCTGCGGTCTTCGGTCGCATCTCGCCACCGCTGCCGCAGCGCGACATCGACACAAGGACGGCGTTCAGAGCTCAACGCCAGCAAGCTCTCCGATCCGGCGGAACGGCACACGTGTCCTTCATCCACGAAGCAGCTCTGAGAATGCAGTTCGGCGGCCGGAAGGTCCTTGCCGAGCAGCTCGACAGCCTGGTCAAGGACTCCGAGGCCGGGACCAGCTCGGTGAGAGTGGTCCCGTTCGACATGGACACCTTCCCTGGTGCAGGGGAGAACATCATGTTCACCGAAGGGCCGGTTCCGGAGCTCGCAACGCTACAAATGGACACAGCCCAGGGCGTTCTGTTCTTCGACGCTCCAGCAGATCTGGCCAGTCACAGGGCAACCTTTGCTCACCTGAGCGCTCTTGCACTGTCCGACGACGAGTCGCGCACATTCATTCGATCCATCAGGGGCCAACATGAGTAAGTCCATATGGCAGAAGTCCAGCTTCAGCGGCGCGTCCAACGAGTGCATCGAAGTACGGGTCTCGGATGAACTGGTCGAACTCCGGGAGTCCGACGACGGCGACGTCGTCCTCCACACCTACCCGGCCGCCTTCGCCGACCTCCTCAGCACCATCAAGGCCGGGAAACTCGACCACCACGCATAACCACTGTGGCCCTCGCTCGGATCGAGCGAGGGCCACAGCATTTACCGACCAAAGAATCAGGCGCTGAGGGAGGCGCGGCGGCGGGCCAGGGCGGTGGCCCCACCACCGAGCAGCAGCAGGCCGGCTGCGGTCGCCAGCAGCGGTACCACCGGGGTGTCGGAACCGGTCGAGGCCAGCACGCCACCACCGCCGACGGACGAAGAACCGCTGCCGGTGGTGGTGAGCGAAGCGCCACCCACCGTGCTGCCCGTGCCCGAACCGGTACCCGTGCCGGTACCGCTACCGGTACCACCGGCCGCACCGCCGGTGGTCGTGCCCGCGCCACCGGCCGAGCCACCGGTCGGCAGCTGGGCGTTCTTGTCGAAGGCCAACGAGACAGTGACCGGGTCGAGCGCCTCGCCCGCCTTGTAGTTGGCGAAGGCCGGCACACCCTCGGCGGTCAGCTTGGCCGGGACGGCGTTCAGCGTCACCACGCCGTTGACCGGCGCGAGGCTCGCCTTGGAGAGGTCCAGCTCGGCGATCCGGGCGCCGGACAGCGTGCTCGTCTTCCCGTCCAGGGACTTGGCGTTGACGTCGGCGGTCAGGAACGCGCCGTCCTTGTCGATGCTCAGGCCCAGCTTGGAGAAGGTGGTGTCCAGCTGGTACCCGCCGCCCTCGCCCGGGTGGCCGAGGAAGCGCACCGAGCCGGCGAAGCCCGCCGAGAGCGCGTGGCTCTTGGTGTTGTACGCACCCTTGGCACCGGCGAACCGGTAGTCGGCCGCACCGCCCGCGAACTCGACCTTGCCGTTGGCCACCGGGCTCTGCAGGTACTTGCGGAAGCTCTCCTTGACCTGCCACTCCAGGGTGCCGTTGACGACGGCGAGTTCACCGGTGCCGGCGGTCGGCGCGGTGGACGGGCTGCCGGTCGCGGAGGGCGACTTGGTCGCGCTCGGCGAACCGGTGGCGGTGGGCGAGGACGTCGCGGTCGGGCTGCCGGTCGCGGTGGGCGAGGCGGTCGCCGTCGGGGAAGCGGTGGCCGTCGGCGAGGCCGTGGCGGTCGGCGAGGCCGTGGCCGTCGGGCTGCCAGTGGCGGTCGGCGTGGCGGTGGCTGTGGGGGTCTGCGTCGGCGTCGGCGTGGCGGTCGGGGACGGCGTGGCCGGGCTCTGCTTGAGCAGCAGCGACAGCGGGTCCATGTCCGACCCGGCCGCGTAGAAGCCGGCGAAGGCCTTGGCGCCCTCCTCGGTCAGCTTCGCCGCCGTCGGCACGCCGGTGGTGGTGTCCCGGCCGACCGTGAAGGTCACCAGCGGGACGTCCTCGCGCCGGGTGACCTCGGGAGCGCCCACGACCTCCTTGGACGCGGTGTCGGCGGTGAGCGTGCCGACCGTACCGGCGGTGGTGATCCTCAGGTCGCTCAGGCCGACGTCCAGCGCGCCGTGGTGGGCGGTGAACCGCACGCCGCCGGTGAAGGCGGAGGTCAGCGCGTGGGTGCCCAGGTCGTAGCTCGCGCTCGCCAGCCCGAAGTGGAAGCTGCCGTCGGCGTTGGTGGTCGCGCCGCCGCTCAGCTCCACCGCGCCCTGGCCGACCGGCCCGGTGACGTAGCTCCGGAAGCTGGCCTTGACCCCCCAGTCCAGCGAGCCGGTGTCGTACGTGACACTGCTCGGCGCTCCGGCGCCGAAGGCCAGGACCGGGGCGCCGAAGGCGGTCAGGCCGAGGCCGGCGGTGACGGCGGCCAGGGCGGCCATCCGGGTGCGGTTGCGGGACATGGGGGTCTCCGTTCGGTGAGCGGGGAAGCGGAAGGGGTTCAGGCCGCGTCGGCGGGGGTGGCGCGACGACGACGGCGGAGCACGAACAGACCGGCGGTCACGGCCAGCGCGACGGCGAGCAGGCCGCCGCCGACCAGGGCCGCCGTCGGGACGCCGCCCGAGCCACCGGCGTCCGCGGCGACCGGCGCCGCGGCGGGCGTGCTGGGCGGAGCGGTGGTGGCCGACGGGGTCGGCGCGACCGCCGGGGCGCTGCCGAGGTCCGGCAGCGGCGGGAGGACGGCCGCCGGGTCGAGCGCGACGGCGAAGCTCAGCGGGTCCATCGCGGTGCCCGCCGGGTAGAGGCCGCCGAAGGCCTTCCCGCCCGGTTCGGTGAGCGTGAGCGGGAGTTCGACGGCCTTGAGCAGGCCGCCCTCGGTGGTCAGCCCGGCCGGGTCGAAGGTGCCCAGCTCGACACCGGTGAGCTGCTGGGTGGCACCGTCCGGGGTGCGGCCGGAGACATCGGCGCGCAGCACGCCCTTGCCGTCGGCCACGGTGACGGCGGTGTTGGCCAGGGTGAGGTCCAGGCCGTAACTGTCTCCGCTCTTCAGCCCGGTGAAGCGGACGCTGCCGGTGAAGGCGGCGGTGAGCGCGCCGGTGGCCGGGTCGTAGCTGCCCTTGGCGGGCGTCCAGCGGTAGAACGCGCCGCCGTCGGCCGCGCCGCCGGAGGTCTCCCAGCGGCCCTGGGCGATGGTGCCGGTGACGTAGTCGCGGAAGGTCCGGCGCACGCCCCAGTCGAGCGCGCCGTTGGCGAACTCGGTGGCGGGGGCGGCCTGCTGGGTGGCGGCCGGACTGGTCGGCGCGGCCGGAGCGGTCGTGCTCGGCGCGGGCACCGCCGGGGCCGTCGTGGTCGGCGCCGCGGCGGTCGGCGAGGCGGGAGCCGTCGGCGTCGGGGTGGCCTGCGCTGCCGGAAGGTTGACCGAGAGGCTGACCGGGTCGAGGGCCGTCCCGGCGGTGTAGAAGCCGCCGAAGGCCTTGGCCCCCGCCTCGGTCAGGGTCGCCGGGACGTTGCCGAGCGTCAGGGTCCCGGCCGCGCCGCGCAGGTCGACACCGGCCAGCGAGAGCTCGGCCAGCTTGGCCTGGCTCGCGTTGCTGACCTGCCCGGTCTCCCGGGACTTGCTGCTGACGTCCGCGTACAGCCCGGCCGCGCCGCCCGCGGCGGCCCTGAAGGTGAGCCGGCCGATGCTCAGGTCGAGCGCGTTCGCGCCGTTCTCCTGGTGCCCGGTGAACCGGACCCCGCCCGAGAACGCGGCCGTCAGCGCGCCGTTCGCCGGGTCGTACGAACCGGTGGCCGAGTGGAACCGGAAGCCGCTGCCCGACACCGTGGCCGCTCCGCCGGTGAGCGCCCAACTGCCCTTGGCGATGGGGCCGGTGACGTAGGTCAGGAAGGACTGCTTGATCCCCCAGTCCAGCCGCCCGCCGGACACCTTGCCTTCGGCCGCCACCGCCTGGCCGGGGAGGACCACAACGGTCAGCAGGGCCGCCAGGGCGGTCACCAGGGCGGCGGCCGTGCGGCGGAGCCGATGGGGCAGAGGCACGCGGATCACTCCTCGGCGCGACGGGGAAGGGCAGGTGGAAATCGGGGTCGGCGCAGCACAGACCCCCTTGCGGGCTTTAGGTAAGGCTAACCTAATATATGAGTCAAGAGCCCCGTCGGCCGCTACCGCACCCCCACTCCCGGCGGCGACAACTCCCGTCGAAGGGAACGACCTTGAGCAGCAGTACCCACCGAACCAGGGCCGCCCGCGGACCCGCGATCCTGCTGCTGCTCCTCGGTCTGCTGCTCGCCCTGACCGCCTGCGGCTCGGCCTCCGGCGGCGCCGGCGCGGCCGCCGGAGCGGGCACCTCACGCGCCCCGGACGCGGTCGAACCGCTGCCCGACGCGCCGGTCCCCGCGCTCCCGGCCACCGCGACCTCCGCCGACGGCCGGGCCGTCACCGTCGCCAGCGCCGAGCGGATCATCCCGCTCAACGGCAGCCTGGCCGAGATCGTCTTCAGCCTCGGCCTCGGCCCCAAGGTCGTCGCCCGGGACGTCTCCACGACCTTCCAGCAGGCCACCGCCCTGCCCGTGATCACCCAGGCCCACGACGTCTCCGCCGAGGGCGTGCTCTCGCTGCACCCGACCGTCGTCCTCGCCGACCGTTCCACCGGCCCGGCCGAGGCCATCGCCCAGATCCGTGCGGCGGGCGTCCCCCTCCTCGTCCTCGACGACGCCAAGCGGCTGGAGGACGTCGGCCCGCGCATCGACACCGTCGCCGCCGCACTCGGGGTCCCGGACGCCGGCAAGCAGTTGAAGGAACGCACCGAGCAGCGGATCACCACCGCCAGGGCCGCCCTGCCCGCCGTCGAGCGCCACCCCAAGGTCGCCTTCCTCTACCTGCGCGGCAGCGCCTCGGTCTACCTGCTCGGCGGCCCGGCCTCCGGCGCCGGCTCGCTGATCACGGCGGTCGGCGGCGAGGACGCCGGCACCGCGGCCGGCCTCACCGGCGACTTCACCCCGCTCACCAGCGAGGCCCTGGTCAAGGCCGCCCCCGACGCGATCCTGGTGATGAGCAAGGGGCTCGACTCGGTCGGCGGCGTCGACGGTCTGCTCAAGCTGCCCGGCGTCGCCCAGACCCCGGCCGGCCTCGACCGCCGGATCGTCTCGATCGAGGACGGCCAGCTGCTCAGCTACGGCCCGCGCACCCCCCAGGTGATCCACGAGATCGCCGAACAGCTCTACCCCGAGGCCGCCAAGTGACCGCCGCCGCGACGGGCGGCAGCGCCGTCACGACCGCGCGGCGGCCCGGCCGGACCACCCTGCTCACCGTCGGCCTGGCCGTCGCCCTGGTGGTCTGCGCGGTGCTCGCGGCCGGGATCGGCGCCTACCGGATCCCGCTCGGCGACATCCTCGCCTCCTTCGGCCACCGGCTCGGCCTCGGCGGCCACGAGCTCGACCGCGTCCCCGAGTCGGTGCTCTGGAACGTCCGGCTGCCCCGGGTGGTGCTGGCCCTGCTGGTCGGCGGCTCGCTCGGCTGCGCGGGCGCCCTGATGCAGGGCGTGTTCGGCAACCCGCTCGCCGAACCGGCCGTCATCGGCGTCTCCTCCGGCGGCGCGGTCGGCGCCGTCGGCTGCATCGTGCTCGGCCTGGACGCGCTCGGCACCTGGACGGTGACCGCCTCCGCCTTCGTCACCGGCCTGCTGACGGTCTTCGCGGTGTACGCGATGTCCCGCTCCGGCGGCCGCTCCGAGGTGGTCACCCTGATCCTCACCGGCGTCGCGGTGAACGCCTTCTGCGGTGCGCTGATCGGCCTGTTCCTGTTCACCGCCGACACCGCCGCGATCAGCCAGGTCACCTTCTGGCAGCTCGGCTCGCTCTCGCAGGCCACCTGGGGCAAGGTCCTCGGCGTGCTCCCGTTCGCGCTCGTCGGCCTCGCCGTCGCGCCCCGCTACGCCCGCTCGCTGGACCTGCTGGCGCTCGGCGAACGGCCCGCCCGGCACCTCGGCGTGGACGTCGAGCGGATGCGGCTGGTGCTGATCACCGTCGTCGCCCTGCTCACCGCCGCCGCGGTCGCGGTCAGCGGCATCATCGGCTTCGTCGGCCTGGTCGTCCCGCACCTGCTGCGGATGCTCGCCGGACCGGGCCACCGCTTCCTGCTGCCCGCCTCCGCGCTCGCCGGCGCGCTCGTCCTGGTCGCCGCCGACCTCGCCGCCCGCACCCTGGCCGAACCGGCCGAACTCCCGCTCGGGGTACTCACCGCGCTGATCGGCAGCCCGTTCTTCTTCTGGCTGCTGCGCCGCACCAGGACCAAGCAGGGAGGCTGGGCATGAGGCTCGGACTGCGCAACCGTCCCGAGGTGCCCGAACGCCCCGCCCCGGGCAGCGAACTGCTCACCGCCGAGGCCGTCCGGCTGAGCCTCGGCGGACGCGAGCTGCTGGCGGGCGCGGAGGTCCGGGTCACGGCCGGCGAAGTGGTCGCCCTGCTCGGACCGAACGGCGCCGGCAAGTCCACCCTGCTCTCCGTCCTGGCCGGCGACCTCGTCCCGAGCGCGGGCGAAGTCCGGCTGGACGGCCGCCCGCTGACCGACTACCGGCCCCTCGACCTCGCCCGGCGGCGCGCGCTGCTCCCGCAGGCGGCCGCGCTGTCCTTCCCGTTCCCGGCCGACGAGGTGGTCCGGATGGGCCGCGCCCCCTGGGCGGGCACCACCGCCGCCGAGGAGGACGACCGGGTGGTCGCCGAGGCGATGGCCGCCACCGAGTCCGCCGCGTTCACCGGACGGCCGTTCACCGCCCTCTCCGGCGGCGAACGGGCCCGGGTCGCCCTGGCCCGGGTGCTCGCCCAGCGCGCTGCCCTGCTGCTGCTGGACGAACCCACCGCCGCGCTCGACCTGCGGCACCAGGAACTCGTGCTGCGCCTCGCCCGGACCCGGGCCGCCGCCGGGGACGGCGTGGTCGTCGTCCTGCACGACCTGTCGCTGGCGGCGGCCTACGCGGACCGCGTGGTGCTGCTGGCCGACGGCGCCACCGTCGCCGACGGGCCGGTGGCGGAGGTGCTGCGGGCGCCGCTGCTCAGCGAGGTGTACGGGCACCCGGTCGAGGTGCTGCCGCACCCGCGGACGGGTGTGCCGCTGGTGCTGCCGGAACGCCGGTAGCCCGGCCGGCTCCCCCGGCCCGCCGCCGTCGTCAGCGCTCGCCGTCAGCCCTCACTGTCAGCCCTCGTCGTCCAGCCGGAAGCCGATCTTCAGGCCGACCTGGAAGTGCTGGATCCCGCCGTCCGCGAGATGCCCCCGGACCTGCGTCACCTCGAACCAGTCGAGGTTGCGCAGGGTCCGGGAGGCGCGTTCCACGCCGTTGCGGATCGCGGCGTCGATGCTCTCGGTCGAGGACCCGACGATCTCGGTCACCCGGTACACGTGCTCGCTCATGACGGACTCCCTCAGCTGTGCGACGGCCCCCGATCCACCGTGCACCGGGCCCCGCCCGTCCGCACTCCGGCAACCGCCGGACGGAGCGGGGGCGGGACCCCGGGGCGGGCGGACCCGCCCCGGGAGCTCACTCGTCAGAACGCCGCGCGGACCTCGCCCACCGGGATGCCGCCGCCCAGCAGCGGCGCGGCGGCGATCCGGTCGATCGTGCCGTCCTCGGTGCTGACCCCGAGCCGGCGCAGGGCGGCGGCGAGGACCGGGCCGCGGGCCCGCTCCGCACCGTCGTCGATCTTGAAGGCGAGCGCCCGGCCGTCCGGCAGCGCGACCGCCTGGACGGCCTCGGCGCCCATCTTGGCGAGCGCGCCCGGCACCGCCCGCATCAGCCGGGTGTCGGCGCGGCGGGTGCCGGCCACGTACTCGGGGTGCGCCCGCATCGCGTCGGCGACCCGGCGCTGCGGGGTGCCGGGCTCGGCCAGCAGCAGGGAGCGGTAGCCGCGGGCCAGGCCGGTCAGGCTGACGGCCAGCAGCGGCGCGCCGCAGCCGTCCACCCCGGCGTGCGCGGAGGTCTCGCCGACGGCCTCCTCCAGGGCCTCCCGGGCCAGCCGCTGGATCGGGTGCGCCGGGTCGAGGTAGCTGTCGGTGGGCCAGTCGTTGGCCACGCAGGCGGCCAGCCAGCCGGCGTGCTTGCCGGAGCAGTCCATCAGCACGGGCTCGTGGTCACCGCCCCAGCGCAGGTGGAGTTCGGCCTCCATCTCGTCCAGCGGGAGGTCGGCAGGGGTGCGCAGGGCCGACTCGTCCAGGCCGGCGTCGGCCAGTATCCGCCGCACACCGGCAAGGTGGAACGATTCTGCGGAGTGGCTGGACGCCGCCAGCGCCAGCAGCTCGCCCTCCAGCGCCAGCCCGGCCCGCAGGGTGGCCACCGCCTGGAAGGGCTTGGCGCAGGAGCGGGGGAACACCGGAGCGTCCGGCGCGCCGAGGGCGAACTCGACCGAGCCGTCGGCGGCGAGCAGGACCAGCGAGCCGTGGTGCCGGCCCTCGACGAAGCCCGAACGGACGACCTCGGCGAGCACGGGCAGGGCAGGGTTGGACATGGCGAAGAGCCTTCCGGAGGTGAGGGTGGGCCGGGGGCGAGCCGGGCCCGTCCCCACTCCGGGTGCCTCGTCCGATCAGAGCGGGCCGCCTGCGAGCAGGTCGTCGACCCGTGCTTCCCCATCACGGTACCTGCGGGTGATTTCGGCGTTGCAGCCGTCCGCCGTCCGCAGCAGCAGCTGCCGCCGCCCGGACACCTCGCGCTCGTGCGCGCGCAGCCGTTCCAGCGCCGCCAGCAGGTCCGCCGCCGGGTGCGCGGCCAGGTCGGCCAGCTGCACGTCACCCATCAAGGTGTCCGCCTCCAGCTGGGACTGCTGCCCGCGCGGCGGCCCCAGGGTGACGTGCCGGGCCGAGCGGCGGACGGTCGGCGCCGCGTCCGTCAGGATGGCCGGCAGCCGCTCCAGCAGGGCGCCGGCCGGCTCCGCCGGGTCCGCCGGACGGGCCGCGCCGCCGTCGGGCCGGCGGTCCAGCTCGGCCAGCAGGATGTCCATCCGGCCGTGCAGCAGCCGCCGCAGGTAGGAGAGGTCCTCCTCCTGCTCCAGGGTCTCCCGGCGCAGGATCCGCAGCTGGTCCAGGCCCAGCCCTTCGAGGTCCGGTCCGGACCCGGGGTCCTCCGGCGCCCGCTCGTACCGGTCCTGTGCCGTGCCGATCGCGTCCATCAACCAACCCACCTGCCGTCGTCCCGATCCCGCCCGCTCGCGGCACCCCGTCGCCTGCCGCCGGTCCGGCCCGTCACCGCCGCGCGCGCCGTCGGCGCGTTCCCGTCCGGAGGCACGCCCGGACGCCCGCGATGGTTCCCTCCCCCGGCCGTGGCCACCCACCGGGGCGACACGACCAGAACGCCTGACCTACCGGCTCGACCGCCCGGCCGAACCGGGCCCGGCGCGGCGGACCTTCGGCGCCCCGGACCACGGACGTGTCCGGCCTCCTCCGCATGACGCGGCGGACGGCCGGATCCGCCCTTGTACGGTCCCCCAGCGTGCCACCCCGCCCACCGCCGCCGCACCGCCCGTGCACCCGAACGGCCCCCTGGCGAAGAGGGGTGGCTGATACGACCGAAGCTTTTCGCAGCAAGAGCGGCGCCTAGGAGCGCGCAGGCGCACGCTACCCGGCGCACGCCAGGCCAACAGGCGCCCCTGGGGGGCCTGCTCGCGCCCCCACCGCCTCCGGCAGAATGACCGCATGCGAGCAGTGGTGCAGCGAGTGAGCGAGGCCCGGGTGACGGTGGCCGGGGAGACCGTCGGCGCGATCGAGGGGCCCGGGCTCTGCGCCCTGGTCGGCGTCACCCACGACGACACCCCCGCCAAGGCGGCCCAGCTCGCCCGCAAGCTCTGGACCCTGCGGCTGCTGCCCGCCGACGGGGACGGCGTCGAGCGGTCCTGCTCGGACATCGCGGCGCCGCTGCTGGTCATCAGCCAGTTCACGCTCTACGGCGACGCCCGCAAGGGCCGCCGCCCCACCTGGAACGCCGCCGCGCCCGGCCCGGTCGCCGAGCCGCTGGTGGACGAGGTGGTCGCCCAACTGCGCGCGCTCGGCGCCGAGGTCGAGACCGGCCGTTTCGGCGCCGACATGAAGGTGGCGCTGGTGAACGACGGCCCGTTCACCGTCCTGGTCGAGGTCTGATCCCCGGCGGGGTCCGAGCGTCGGGCCCGCCCCCGCCGGACCGCCGCTACTGCGGGACGATCACGTCCTGCGTGCCCGGCACCGTGCCGGCCAGCAGCACCGCGTCCACCGGCACGTTCCGCTTCACGACGGCCAGCGCGACCGGCCCGAGCTCGTGGTGGCGCGCGGAGGAGGTCACGAAGCCCAGCGAGCGCCCCTGCGGGTCCGAGGCGAGCCGCACCTCCGTCCCGTGCGGGGGCAGCACCTCCTCGGTGCCGTCCAGGTGCAGGAAGACCAGCCGGCGCGGCGGCCGCCCCAGGTTGTGCACCCGGGCCACCGTCTCCTGCCCCCGGTAGCAGCCCTTCTGCAGGTGGACGGCGGTGGCCAGCCAGTCCACCTCGTGCGGGATGGTCCGGTGGTCGGTCTCGAAGCCGAGCCGCGGCCGGTGGCCCTCGATCCGCAGCGCCTCGTACGCCCAGACGCCGGCCGCCGGGCCGTAGCCCGAGGTCAGTGCGGCGAGTTCGGCGCGCGGCAGGAAGAGGTCCCGCCCGTAGGTCAGCTCGCGGACGGCGGCCGCGCCCTCGGCGGAGACGGTCGAGCCGGCCGGCAGGTGGACCACCGCGAAGTCGGCGGTCGCGTCGGCCACCTCGACCCGGTAGAAGAACTTCATGCTCTCCAGGTAGCCGATCAGCGCCTGCTGGGTGCCCGGCTCGACGTGCGCCCAGGTGGTGGTGCCGTCGTCGACCAGGTAGAGGGCGTGCTCGACGTGCCCGTTCGGGGAGAGCACCAGCGCCTCGGTGGCCTGCCCCGACGGCAGCGCGCTGACGTGCTGGGTGAGCAGCAGGTGCAGCCAGCTCAGCCGGTCGTCGCCGGTGACGGTGAGCACCCCGCGGTGCGAGAGGTCGACGAAGCCGGACCCCTGGGCGAGGCTCCGTTGCTCGCGGAAGATGTCGCCGTAATGGGCGGCGACGCCCTCGTCGGCGCCCTCGGCGGGGACGGCTCCGGGCAGCGCAAGCAGCGGGCTCTTCAGACCGGTCATACCGGCAAGCTTACGACCGCTCGGCGGCGCGCTTCGCGGAGCAGTCGGCGCAGCGGCCGAAGATGGCGAAATGCTTGAGGTCGGTGTCGAAACCGTGCTGCGCACGCAGGCTGTCGATCAGCGGCTGGGCGATCTCGGTACCGGTCTCGGTGACCTTCTCGCAGTCCCGGCAGACCAGGTGCAGATGGTGGTGGCGGCCGGCCAGGTGGTAGGTCGGGGCGCCGTGGCCGAGGTGGGCGTGCGAGACCAGGCCGAGCTCCTCCAGCAGCTCCAGGGTCCGGTAGACGGTGGAGATGTTGACGCCGCTGGCGGTCTGCCGGACGTGGCAGAGGATGTCGTCCGGGGTGGCGTGGTCGAGCGCGTCGACCGCCTCCAGGACGAGCTGTCGCTGCGGGGTGAGCCGGTAGCCGCGTTCGCGCAGGTCGGCCTTCCAGTCGCCGGAGAGCTGCCAGTCGGTGGTGCCGGTGTCCGCCACGGTCCTGTTCCCTGCCAAACGTCGGGGGTCCTGAAGCAAGTGTAGGGACCGGCCGACGGGCCGGTCCCTGTACCTGTGCGCCTCGGCGGACGCCGCGCGCTTCCTACTTGAAGAACGCGATGCCGTCGTCCGGCAGGTCGTTGATGTCCTTGATCAGCTGGGCCGGCGAGAGCACCTTCTTCAGCTGGGCGGACATGTACGGGCGCAGCGGGACGTTCGGGGCGGCCTTCTCGCCGACCCAGAGCAGTTCCTCGTTGACGAAGCCGTAGAGCCGCTTGCCGCCCGAGTACTCCGGGGAGCCCTCGATCCGGGCCACCGCGTCGGTGGAGACGTCGATCTGCGGCTTGCCGTCGGCCAGCTCGCCGTACCAGATCTCCACCGTGCCGTCGTCGCGGACGGAGGAGATCTCGATCCCGCGGGCACCGCTGGCGCCGTGCTGGTTGCTGGTCACGCGCCAGAAGGCGTGCTCGTTCTCCAGCGGACGGACCTTCTCGCCCTCGTTGTCCAGCACCCAGGAGCGGGAGCGGAACTCCAGGAAGGGCCGTCCGTCGTGACGGATGACGATCTCCTGGCCGAAGTTGCACTTCTCGGTGTCCTGGCCCTCCGAGCCCGGCAGGGGGGCGTAGACGCCCGCGCCCTCCCAGGTGCCGAGGAGGAAGGCCAGCGGGACGACGTCCTTGTGGAGGTCAGAGGGGATCTCGATCATGTTCCTGGTCGCTGTCGTCGGTGCGGGATCACTTCAACCGTACGGCAGTCGCTCAGCGCTGGCCCTGGTACAGCTTCATCACCGAGAAGACGGCGAACCAGGTGATCAGCACGGCCATGAGGGCCAGCAGACCGTCGAAGAAGATTTCCAGACCGGACACGGGGGGCTCCCAGGGCGGCGACAGTGTGTGGATTTTGCTGCCGCTCACTCTATCCGGCGGGCACCGACGGGTCTCGGTGAGCCCCACCACGTCGGCGATCTAGTGTGTCGGGCATGTCGTCTCAGAAGAAGCTCGTCATCAAGGTCACCGCCGGAGCGGACGCGCCGGAGCGGTGCTCGCAGGCGTTCACGGTGGCGGCGGTCGCCGTCGCCAGCGGGGTCGAGGTCTCGCTCTGGCTGACCGGGGAGTCGTCCTGGTTCGCCCTGCCCGGGCGCGCGGCCGAGTTCGAGCTGCCGCACGCGGCCCCGCTGCCGGACCTGCTGGAGTCGATCCTGGCGGCCGGCACGGTCACCCTCTGCACGCAGTGCGCGGTGCGGCGCGGGATCGAGCAGAAGGACACCGTCGAGGGCGTCCGGATCGCGGGCGCGCAGGTCTTCGTCAGCGAGATCATGGCCGACGACGTGCAGGCGCTCGTCTACTAGCGGTCCTCCCGGTCGGGGCGGTCCCGGTCGTGGCCGGGGTCGTCCCACTTCGGGTCCTCCCAGCGCGGGTCGTTCCACCAGTCGTCCTCGGGGTCCCGCTTGTTGGCGAAGACCGCGGCGGCGGGCGGGATCACCATCGCGACCACGCACATGCCGATCGCGGCCGGGACGGACCAGAACCGCACCACGCCCCAGGCCAGCACGAACAGCCCGAGGCAGACGGCCATCATGGCGAAGTAGTAGCGGTGTCGCCGGCGTGCCTGCACACGTCCACGGTATGCCCGAGGGCCCCCGCTCCGCAGGGGCCCTCGGTGACACCGGTCCGTCGTGGACGGTCAGACCGCGATCGCGACCTCGGTCAGGTTGCCCTGGGAGGCGACCACCTGGCGGTCCACGGTCTGGCCCGGGATGAGCGCCCGCAGGGTCCACTTGCCCGGGCGGGCGAAGAACCGGAACTGGCCGGTCGCCGAGGTGGGCACCTCCGCCGTGAACTCGCCGCCCTCGTCGAGCAGTCGGACGTAGCCGTTGACCGGCTCGCCGTCGCGGGTCACGGAACCCTGGATGATCGTCTCGTTCGCCACGTCAACTCCTGCCAGGTCCGGCCCACCGGCCTTCGCACCGCACATGTCTTGTCTTCCCTTCAGCCTTACGGGTGGAGCGGACGGCTCAGTTGCCGAGCTCGATCGGCACGCCGACGAGGCTGCCGTACTCGGTCCAGGAACCGTCGTAGTTCTTCACGTTCTCCTGGCCGAGCAGCTCGTGCAGGACGAACCAGGTGAGCGCGGAGCGCTCGCCGATGCGGCAGTAGGCGATGGTGTCCTTCGCCAGGTCGATGCCCTCGGCCTCGTACAGGGCCTTGAGCTCGTCGTCGCTCTTGAAGGTGCCGTCGTCGTTGGCGTTCTTCGCCCACGGGATGTTGCGCGCGGAGGGCACGTGGCCGGGGCGCTGCGACTGCTCCTGCGGGAGGTGGGCCGGGGCGAGCAGCTTGCCGGAGAACTCGTCGGGCGAGCGGACGTCGACCAGGTTGAGGGTGCCGATGGCGGCGATCACGTCGTCACGGAAGGCCCGGATCGAGGAGTCGACGGGCTGCGCCGTGTACGCGGTCGCGGCGCGCTGCGGCACCTCGGAGACCAGGTCGCGGGAGTCGAGCTCCCACTTCTTGCGGCCGCCGTCGAGCAGGCGGACGTCACCGTGGCCGTACAGCTTGAAGTACCAGTAGGCGTACGAGGCGAACCAGTTGTTGTTGCCGCCGTAGAGGACGACGGTGTCGTCGTTGGCGATGCCCTTGGCGCTGAGCAGCGCCTCGAAGCCGGCCTGGTCGATGAAGTCGCGGCGGACCGGGTCCTGGAGGTCGGACTTCCAGTCGATCCGGACGGCGTTGCGGATGTGGTTCTTGTCGTAGGCGGAGGTGTCCTCGTCGACCTCGACGATGACGACCTTCGGGTCGTCCAGGCGGGCCTGGACCCAGTCGGCGTCGACCAGGACGTCGCTGCGGCTCATGGTGATGTTCTCCATCCGGGGGCGGTTTGCGGAAGGTGGTGCTGCTGGTGGCTGCTTCGGGTGCTGCGGCGCAGCGGGGGTGCGGTCGCCCGTCGGACGCCGGTCCGAATTCCTGTCCGAATAGTGGGACATGCGGCGGCGTGCGGTGCGAGCGGGCGAGAGGTGCTGAGCAGGGCGGCCGCGCCCGGCCCGAGGGGCCGGCACAGGTCACCGGAGAAATCGGCGGCGGGCGGCAACTGCCCTGCCAGGACGCCGAGTCAGCGCATTCGACACAGACAGGCGGCCACGCGGCACAGGTCTACCGCCCGCCGCTTCGTGAGGTCCGTCTGTCGCTTCATGCCGACGATGCTAGGGACACCCGACGCCCGCTGTCATCAGCGTATCGAATACCGAGACCAGATCGCTCGGATGCTGGGATTTGACCCTCTCATGGGCATCGGGAACCGGCCACGGCCCGGGCGACGGGGCCCCGGGGGCCGGTCCTGGGGCGGGAACAGCACCGCTCCGCGGCCGGCGCTGGACAGCGCGTCTCGCGGAGCGGAACGGTGGACGGCGGGGTCCGGTCAGCCGATGAGCTTGACGTCCTTGCCCTCGAAGGAGAGCCGGAAGCCCTCCTCCTGCGGTGTCACCGAGGCGAGGTTCAGCCCGGCGGGCAGCGCGGCGAGGGTGAAGCTGATCGGGTCGATGGCCTGGTCCGACACCCCGGCGAGCAGCGAGGCCATCGCGCTCATCCGGAAGCCGTCCACCGTCACGGTGTTCCCCTTGTTGTGCACCGAGGCCTCACCGACCGGGAACGGTCCGAGCGAGGCCTTGACCTTGCCCGGCCCGCCGTAGGAGAGGCTCAGCCTGGTGTTGGCGCCGAGCGAGAGCCGGCCCGCGTTCGGCACCAGCTCCGAGGCCGGCGGCAGCAGCCTCGACAGGTCCGCGTAGTCGATCAGACCGGACCCGGAACCGGTGTCCACGGTGGCGCTGCTCATGTTGTCACTGACCTCGACACCGGAAAGTCTGGCCGAGAAGGAGTGCAGCGCGACCTTGTCCTTGCCCTCGCCGACGGTCAGCCCGTCGGCGGAGATCCGCACATCGTCCAGCTTCTGCGAGACGACCTGGGTGAGGAACGGGAAGCCCTCGATCGACACGTGCGGCTTCTGGCTCATCCGGCCGCTCTTCAGGATCTGGTCGGCCGCCTCGTCCTCGGCGACCCCCACGGCGATCCGGTCGGCGCCCACCAGCACCCCCGAGAGCACCACCAGGCCGATCGTCGCCTTCAGCCAGCCGCGCATCGCTCTCCCCCGTCGTCGCCGGTCGCTGTCGTTCGCTGTCGTTCGCTTTGGTGCGCTGTGGTGCGCTGTCGTGCACCGTCCCCGCGCCGCGGTCGCGTCGCGGTCGGTCCCCACGGCGGCGGATCCGGGTACTCCGGTACGGCCGCTCCGCACGACCGTACGACGTCCCGCCCCGGAGCATGGTTCCGGGGCGGGACGTCGTGGGGAAGGCCGCCTCGGCGGCGGCGGTCAGCCGAGCAGGGTCGTGGCGATCCACACCAGCGGCGCCGCGACCGCGAGCGGCAGCGCCACGCCCGCCGTCATGTGCACGAACCGGGACGGGAAGTCGTACCCCGCCACCCGGCGGCCGATCAGCGCGCCGAGACCGGCCGCCGCACCCAGCGCCGGCGGGGCGCCGACCGCGAGACCCAGCCCGACCGCCGCGAGCAGCCCCAGCAACGGGCCCAGCCACTTCGGCCCGGGCAGCGGCGCGGCCGCCAGCAGCGTCGCCAGCGCGACTGCCCCGACCGCCGCCGGCACCCAGTCCGACAGCAGCAGCGCCGTGCAGAGCACCGTCACCACGGTGGCCGAGCCGAGCACGGTGAGCGCGTAGAACCGCTCCTTCGGATCGGCCGGCCGGAACGTCTGCAGCACCAGGACCAGCAGGAAGAACCCGCCGAGCGTGCCGACCACGGCCGCCGTGCCGCCGTCCTCGTCGGCCAGCAGCACCGCCACGTCGGCCACCACGCCGGACAGCGCGGCCAGCGCGATGCCCTGCCGGGCCGGCCACATGCCGTTCAGCCGGAACCAGCCGGCCGCCGTCAGGCCCTGGAGCAGTACGAGCACCAGCGCCAGCCCGACCTGGCCGAGCGCCGCGCCACCGGCCAGCAGGGCGGCGGCACCGGCGGTGATCAGCGCCGGCTGGAGACCGGGGTCGTTGATCGGCGAACCGGTCCGGACGGCGGGCGCCGCCGGAGCCGCCGCCTGAACCGGAGCCGGAGCGGCCGGGACCGGCACCGGGGCGGTGAACGGCGCGGCCGGAGCCGCGGGGGCGCCGTGGCCGCCGGGCGCCGCGTGCGCGTTCTGCGCGGCGCGGGCCGCCCTGGCGGCACGGGCGGCGGCCGGGTCGGTCAGCACGGGGGCCGGCGGCTCCGGACGCTTCAGGGTCATGGTCGGCTGGTCGAGGGCCTGCCCCTGGTCCGGCACCGGCGCCGGGGCGTGGGCCTGCACCGGGGCCTGCGCGTGGGCCGGGGCCTGGGTCTGCGCCGGGCCCTGGCCGTACGGGGCCCCGGCGGGCGGCTGGCCCTGCGGCCGGCCGTGCCGGGCCCGGGGCCGGTCGTGGGGCTGGGCCTGAGGCTGGGCCTGGGGCCGGTCGTGGCCGGGGAAGGGCTCCGCCGGTCGGCCCTGGACGCCCGGCGGCACCACGCCGGACACCCGCACGGGCGGGAGCAGTGCCGTCGCCTCCGCGTCGTCCAGCGGCGGCACCGGCGGGAGCAGCGCCGTCGCGGCGTCGTCCACGGCCGGACCACCACCCGGACCCGCCCCGTACGGCGGCTGCCCGTACGACGGCTGCCCGTAGGCCTGCTGCCCGTACGGCTGCTGCTGCCGGTACCCCGGCGGCTGCGCCGACGGTCCCCCGTACGGCGGTACACCCGCCCCGGGGGCGTGCGGCTGCGCCGCGAGCCCCTGCTGCGCATAAGGATCCGGCGCGTACCCCTGCTGCGGGGCGTACGGATACGGCGGCTGCTGCGGGTGGTACCCCTGCGCCCCCGGCTGCTGCATCTGCGGCTGCTCCTGCCCCGACTGCGCCGGCTGCTGCGGCGCCTGCTGCGGCTGCTGCGGCTGCCCGTACGGGTACTGCAGTTGCTGCGGCGGCTGCGGCCGGTGCTGCCCCGGCGGGCCCTCGGGGGCCCCGTTCGTCCCGGTCACGCCGCTCACCCGCCCGCGAACGGCGGGAGGACCTCGACGGTGCCGCCCTCGCTGAGCGTCACCGTCGAGTGGTCACGGCCGCCCACCGGCGAACCGTCCACCAGGTAGGAGCAGTGGCCGAGCAGCAGGACCAGCTTCGGCCGGTCTGCGTGCCGCGCCTTGGCCTCCGCCAGCGCCTCGGCCAGGGTCGCCGCCAGGTACGGCTCCTCGGCCAGCCCGGCCTCCGACTTCGCCGCCGCCCAGTAGCGGATGGTTCCGCTCACCCGAACGGCGGCCGCCGGGTCGTGCCCGGTGGTCGCGCCCATGGCAACCCCTTCTCGTCGTCCTCGCCCGTTCCCGGGTACCCCGGCCGGGTCCACCACCGGAGGCGGCCGCGCCTCCCCCGAAAGGTGTACGCGCACGGGTGCCGCCGATGTGCGTCCCATGATGGCGTGTTCGCCCGCACGAGCGGCAATCGCCCTGGCCCGGTACCCGGCGGCGCCGTCGCGAAGCTGTGGCGGGGCTCACCCGGGGCGCGCCCGAAAAGGGCCGAACCGCCGGGTCGGAGCCCTCCCGGCCCGGGGACCGGTCGGCTATCCTCGACCCCTGAGGGATCCGGGCAGAGTCGCCCCCGGGTCCTTTTGTGCTTTCAGGACGCCAGTACGGACGTTCTTGCGAATCGTCGGCCCACCCCCGGCGGTCCGCGGGAACCGCCCCGCCACGCACGGCACAACGACGTGCCGGACCCGGCAGGGGCGTCGGACAACCCCTGCTCCGGGCCGCCGCCCGGGACGGGCCAGGACCGGAAGGTTCGCGGGATGAACAGGGCAGAAACGGTGCATCGCGGGTTGCGGGACCCCCGGCGCGCGCCCCGTTCGGCCGTCCGCCTCGGCGGGTCCAACGGTTCCCACCGGGCGTCCCCCTCCTCCCCCTCACCAGCACGTGCGCCATCCGGCTGTGGCGGCAGCCGGAACGCGACCGCGACGACCCGGAAAGGGGACTACCGGGTATGAGTTCTCTGCTCCTCCTCACCAACGCGCTGCAGCCCTCCGCGGAGGTACTGCCCGCGCTCGGCCTGCTGCTGCACAGCGTCCGGGTGGCGCCCGCCGAGGGTGCCGCCCTGGTCGACACCCCCAGCGCCGACGTCATCCTGGTGGACGGCAGGCGCGACCTGCCGCAGATCCGCAGCCTCTGCCAGCTGCTGCGCTCCACCGGCATCGGCTCCCCGCTGATCCTGGTGGTGACCGAGGGCGGCCTGGCCGCCGTCACCGCGGAGTGGGGCATCGACGACGTCCTGCTCGACACCGCCGGCCCGGCCGAGGTCGAGGCCCGGCTGCGGCTCGCCCTCGGCCGGCTCCAGGTGACCACCGACGACAGCCCGATGGAGATCCGCAACGGCGACCTCTCGGTCGACGAGGCCACCTACTCGGCCAAGCTCAAGGGCCGGGTGCTCGACCTCACCTTCAAGGAGTTCGAGCTGCTCAAGTACCTCGCCCAGCACCCCGGCCGGGTCTTCACCCGGGCGCAGCTGCTGCAGGAGGTCTGGGGCTACGACTACTTCGGCGGCACCAGGACGGTCGACGTGCACGTCCGGCGGCTGCGGGCCAAGCTCGGCGTCGAGCACGAGGGCCTGATCGGCACCGTCCGCAACGTCGGCTACCGCTTCGTCGT
Source organism: Streptomyces sp. NRRL S-495 (assembly GCF_000966955.1). Taxonomy (NCBI): domain Bacteria; kingdom Bacillati; phylum Actinomycetota; class Actinomycetes; order Kitasatosporales; family Streptomycetaceae; genus Streptomyces; species Streptomyces sp. NRRL S-495. The sequence goes on along the minus strand of NZ_JZWY01000112.1, from coordinate 1,572 downwards.
CCCGGAGAAGCCCGACAAGGGCGAGCGCCCCGACCAGGCCGCCCGGCGCCCCGCGACGGTCCTGGAGGCCTGACCCGGCGGGCCGGGCGGGCCCACCCCGCACCGCCCGGCCCGGCCTGTCCGGATTCGCCCCACCCCGTCCGGGAGCCGCCCCTCGAACGGGCCCGGCCGGGGGGCGGTCCCCACTGCCCGGCCGCACGCCACACGCGTAGACTCCCCCCGTGGCCAAAGTGACGCGCGACGATGTAGCCCGACTGGCTGGTACCTCGACCGCGGTCGTCAGCTACGTGATCAACAACGGGCCGCGGCCGGTCGCGCCCGCCACCCGGGAGAAGGTGCTCGCCGCGATCGAGCAGCTCGGCTACCGGCCGAACAGCGTCGCGCAGGCGATGGCCTCCCGCCGCACCAACCTCATCGGCATGGTCGTCCCGGACGCCCGCCAGCCGTTCTTCGCCGAGATGGCGCACGCCGTGGAACGGGCCGCCTCCGAACGCGGCAAGCTGGTGCTGATCGGCAACTCCGACTACGTCGACGACCGCGAGGTCCACTACGTCCGCGCCTTCCTCGGCATGCGGGTCTCCGGTCTGATCCTGGTCAGCCAGGGCCCCTCCCAGCGGGCCGCCGAGGAGTTCGCCGCCATGGAGGGGGCGAAGGTCGTGCTGCTGCACCGCCGCCCCGAGGCGATCGACGACGTCGCGGTGGTCACCGACGACGTGGGCGGCGCCGAGGCCGTCGTCCGCCACCTGCTGGAGGTGCACGGGCACCCGTACGTGGCCTGCTTCGGCGGCCCGGTCGAGTCCCCCGCCCCCGGTGACCCGGTCATCGACCACGTCGAGGGCTGGCAGCGCGCCATGGACGCGCACGGCCTGCCGACCGAACCGCACCTGATCGACGCGCCCTTCCACCGCTACGGCGCCTACGACGTCGCCCTCGGCGTGCTGCGCTCCGAGAACCGCCCGCCGGCGATCTTCTGCTCCACCGACGACCAGGCCATCGGTGTCCTGCGGGCCGCCCGCGAGGTGGGCCTGCGGGTGCCGGAGGACCTCGCCGTGGCCGGCTTCGACGACGTGCCGGAGGCCGCGCTGGCCGACCCGCCGCTGACCACCGTCGCCTCCGACCGCGACGCGATGGCCCGGGCCGCGGTGGACCTCGTCCTGGACGACTCGCTGATGGTGCCCGGCTCGGACACCGAACGGGTCCGCAAGTTCCCGTCGCGCCTGGTCGTACGGCGTTCCTGCGGCTGCTCCCCGGACGGCGCCGGGGCGTAGCGCGCACCCCGGCCTGACCAGGCTTTATGAGAAGTCAACGGGCTTCTCGGACCCTTCTGAGCGCACTCTCACCGGATTCTCATCCACCGGGCGGACGTTGGTCGCCATGAGCGATCACCAGCAGTGGCAGCACCGCACCGACGGCCCGTACGACGGACCGTCCGAGCCCCCCGCCGGGTCCCCCGGGGACCGGGTCGTCCCGGGCACCGTCCTCGGCGGCAGCCGGTACGAGCGCATCGGGTACGGGAGCACCGAGCAGGACACCGCCGGGCACGGGACCACCGAGCACGGCAGCACCGGGTAC
>NZ_JZWY01000843.1:0-2035 GCF_000966955.1 Streptomyces sp. NRRL S-495 | reverse complement strand
CGCCCCGACACCCCCGCCGCCGACCTCGACTCGGCCCGCGACCGGCTGGTCGGACAGATCACCGGGGACCTCCCGCTCACCCGCGACGGCGAGCACCACGGCACCCGCGCCCTCACCGACCGGGCCATGCTCAACGACGGCTACGACCGCCCCGGCGGCATGGCCCCGCAACTCCACCTGCTCTATCTCCAGGGGCTCGCCGGACACGCGACCCTGACCGACGGCGCCTGGCCCGGACCGGCCGCCCCCGGCGAGCCGCTGCCGATCGCCGCTGCCGATCGCCGTCAGCCGGCGGCCCGCCGACACCATCGGCCTCCGGGTCGGCGACACCGTCGACAGCGGACCCGCCGCCCGCGCCAGGATCGTCGGCCTCTACCGCGCCGACGATCCCCACGACCGCTACTGGCAGGAACTGCCCTGCCCCGAACGCGCCTGCCTGAAGACCCTCGACGGCGGCGGTGTCCGATGGGAGACCGCCGGATTCGCCGCCGGCGACAGCCGCCCGGCCCTGCTCGCCTGGGGCGGGGCGGCGAGGACTTCTGGCGGCTGCCCGTCGACCCGCACGCCCTGCGCGCCGACCGGCTCGCCGCCCTCCGCTCCGGCGTCGGCTCCTACCTGGCCGGGCCCGGCGCCGTCCTGGCCGCCGAGGTGACCGGACGGCCCGACCTCACCCTCACCACCCTGCTGCCCGAGGTCCTCGCCGAGGCCACCGCCCGCCACCGGGCCACCGCCCCGCTCGCGGCGATCGGTCCCGCCGGCGTCGCGGGCGTCGCCGCCGTGGTGCTCTGCCTGGCCGCCGCCCTCGCCGCCGACCGGCGGACCGCCGAACTCCGGCTGCTCCAGGACCGCGGCGGCTCACGCGCCGGGATCCTGCTGCGCCTGCTCGGCGAGAGCGCGGTGACCGTCCTGCCGGCAGCCGGGGCCGCCACCGCCCTCGCCCTCGTCCTGCTGCCCACCCCCCGCTGGACCGCCGCCGTCCTCGCCGCGGTGGCCGCGACGCTGCTCGCCGTCCTGGCCCTCCCGGTCCGCGCCGCCGCCCTGATCTCCCGCCCCCGGGGCACCGGCGGCCCTCCCGACGGTGCCCGGGGGCCCGGGCGGCGCCGGGCGGTCGGCGAACTCCTCGTCCTCGCCGTCACCGGCGCGGCCGTCGCCGAGGTCCGCCGCCGGGGCGCCGCCCCGCCGGCGAGCGGGCCGGACCCGCTGCTGGTCACCGCCCCGCTGCTGGTCGCGCTCAGCGGCGGTCTGCTGCTCGCCCGGATCCAGCCGCCCGTCGTCGACCGGCTCGCCGGCCTCGCTCGGCGCGGCCGCGGCCCGATCGCCTTCCTCGGCCTCGCCCGCAGCGCCCGCGACTCCGGCGGTCGGCACCGCCCCGCCGTTCTGCCGGCGCTCGCCCTGCTGCTCGCCGTCACCACTGCCGGCTTCGGCGCGACCCTCCTCGACACCGTCGACGGCGCCCGGCTGCGCGCGGCCCGCACGGCGGTCGGCGGCGACGCCGCGGTGCTGGTCCCGCAGGACGCGCCACTGCCCGAGGCCTTCGTCACGGCCGCCGACGCGCTCCCGGGCGTCCGCGCCTCGACCGGCGTCCGGATCGAGCGGCAGACCTACCTCCTCGGTGCCGGCCGGCTCGCCGAACAGGTCACCCTCGTCGTCGTCGAGCCCCGGGCCTACGCGGAGATCGCCCGCACCGTCGGGGCCGGCGCGTTCGACCCCGCCGTCCTGGCCGATGCTGCCCCGTCCGACGCTGCCGTCCTGGCCGACACCGCACCGTCCGACACCGCCCCGTCCACCGTCGATCGGCCGGACGCGCCGGTGCCCGCCCTGGTCAGCCGCGGCCTCGCCGGACAGCTCACCCCCGGCCCGCAGCGGCTGCGCACACCCGGTGGCGAACTGCTCGCCACCGTCGTCGGCACCGCGGACGCCACCCCCGCCCTCCCCGAGGCCGTCCGCGAGTTCGTTGTCGTGCCGGTCGGCGCCGCCGCCGCCCGCCTGCCCGAACTCGCCCGGCCCGACAACTGGTTCGCCGTCGGCGACATCG
>NZ_JZWY01000842.1:0-1018 GCF_000966955.1 Streptomyces sp. NRRL S-495 | reverse complement strand
TGGTTCGCCGTCGGCGACATCGACGGCGACCGGCTGCGCGCGCTCTTCGCGGCACGCGGGCTGGCCGACGCGTCAGGCCTGGCCGGGCTCCTGCGCGAGGAGGCCCGGGAGGTGAGCGAGGAGCCCGGCGGCATCCCCGACGGCTACCTCGTGCGCACCGCCCGCGAGACGGCCGCCGTCCTGGCCGCCGACCCGCTCCAGCACTCCACCGTCCGGCTCTTCCGGTCCGCGGCCGTCGCCGGTATCGCCTTCGCCCTGCTCGCCGTCCTGCTCACCGTCCTGCGGGCCTCGCCCGACCGCGCGGCGGTCCTCGCCCGGCTGCGCACCATGGGGCTTCGCCCCCGGGAGGGGCTGGCGCTGATCGTCGCGGAGACCGTGCCGCAGACGCTGGCCGCGGTGGCCGGCGGTGCCGCGGTCGCGGCGGGGGCCGTCGCCCTGCTCGGACCGGCCTTCGACCTGTCGCTGCTGGTCGGCGCGCCGGTGGGGGAGCGGCTGGCGCCCCGCGTCCTGCCGGTGCTGCTGCCGACGGCCGGCGTGGCGCTGCTCGTCTGCGCCGCGGTGGTGCTGGAGGCCGCCCTCTTCGGCCGACGGCAGATCGCCACCGAACTCCGGGCGGGCGACGGGCGGTGACCCCGGCCGTTCCGGGTCCACCGCCGGTCGCGCCGCCGGCTACAGCGGTTGTGGCTTGATCATCGCGAACGGAGCGCCCTGCGGGTCGGCCACCACCGTCATCCGCCCGGCCATCATGTCGAACGGCGGGGCCAGCACCGTACCGCCGCTCCTGACCAGGGCGTCCACCGTGGAGTCCACGTCGTCCACCGCGAAGTAGGTCAGCCAGTGCGGCGGGGTGCCGGGCGGGTCGCCGGCGAGCAGGGTCACCCCGCCGACCGCGCGGCCGCCGACCCGCAGCTCCCAGTACGCGTCGGCGCCGTCCAAGGGTTCGATCTCGATCCCGAAGGCCGCGCCGTAGAACGCGGTGGCAGCCGGCACGTCGTTGGTGTGGAGCTCGTTCCAGGTC
>NZ_JZWY01000841.1:0-10736 GCF_000966955.1 Streptomyces sp. NRRL S-495 | reverse complement strand
GAACGCCGCGCCCTGCGGGTCGGCCGCCACCAGCATCCGGCCCAGCCGGCCGACGTCCATCACCGGGGCGAGCAGGGTGCCGCCGGCCGCGACGATCGCGTCCTGGGTGGCCTGGGCGTCGGTGCTCGCGAGGTAGCCGGTCCAGACGGTCGGCGGCTCCGGTGCGCCGTCCGGGCTCATCGCCGGGCCGATGCCGGCCACGGCCCTGCCGTTGAGCTCGCAGACCGCGTACCCGCCGAACTCCGCGGGCCCGGGCGCGCCCTGCCAGCCGAACAGGTCGCGGTAGAAGTCCAGCGCGGCCTGCTGGTCCTTCGCCATCAGGTCGACCCAGCACGGGGTGCCGGTCGGGTAAGGAGTGGTGACTTCGGGCATGTTCGCTCCTCCTCGTGGGATCCCCCGCCGGTCACCCTCTCCTCGGGGCGGCCGTACCACCGCCCGACACGCCGCCCCGTTCGGCGCGGGGGAGCGCCCGGAGGTCCCGCGCCGGGGCCGGGAGGCCGCGTAGCCTCCTGGGATGGTGCGAAGCGCGGCGAAGGACGTGGACGGCTACCTGGCCGAGGTGCCCGACGACCGCAGGGAGGTCCTGACCGAGCTGCGGCGACTGTGCCGCCGGGAGCTGGTGGGCTTCACCGAGGCCATGGCCTACGGCATGCCCGTCTACGAGCGGGACGGGGTCGCGGAGATCGCCTTCGCGAGTCAGAAGCAGTACATCTCCGTCTATCTGATGCGCGGTGATGTGCGCGAGGACTTCGCCGAACGGCTGGCGGGACAGGACATGGGCAAGGGGTGCCTCCGGTTCCGCCGACCGGAGGCCGTCGACCTCGGTCTGCTGCGCGACCTGCTGCGGGCGACCGCGGCGCGGCCGGGCCCGGTCTGCTGACGAAGGGAGCACGGGGTGGCGGACTCGTGCCGCCGGGGCGCCGCCCTCGTGCACCGGGCCTCCCGGCTCGGCTCAGTGGTCCTCCGGCCTTCCGAGCCGCGCCTCGGCGGCGTCGAGGAGGAGGTCGAGCGCGTGGGGGTAGGCGCTGCGGTTCATGTCGGCGGTCAACAGGTGCGCGGTGGCCGCGATGTGCGGGTGGGTGGTGGCGTCGAGGCGCGCGTAGGAGGCCTGCCAGACCTGGTAGTCCGCGCTCAGGGCGGCCGAGGGCAGGGCGAGGGCGGCGGCGTCCAGGACGGCGAAGCCGAGGCTCTGGTCGACGAAGGCGTGGTAGATGCGGACGGCCTCGGGGTCCGGGAAGCCGGCGTTGCGCAGTATGCCGAGGATGTTCTCGACGGCGGTGATCTCGTTGGCCCGGCCGGTGGTGCGGTGGGCGGCGAGCAGGGCGGCCTGGGGGTGGGCCTGGTAGGCGGCGTGGATGCGCAGGCCGATGGCGCGCAGGTCGGCCCGCCAGTCGCCGGTGGGCCGCCAGCCGTGCTGGGCGCGGCCGATCAGCTCGTCGGCGATGGCGATCAGCAGGTCGTCGGTGCTGTGGAAGTAGCGGTACACCGCGCTGGGGTCGGCGCCGAGCGCGGCCCCGAGCCGCCGGACGGTGAGCGCCTCGGCGCCGTGCAGGCCGACCAGTCGCAGCGCGGTGTCGACGATCAGCTCGGCGGACAGGACGACGCCCTGCTTGGTGGGCCGGCGGCGCTTCCGCTCGGGCTCGGGAACCACACGTTCGGTCATGCCCGCAGAGTATGTCAACGGCATTGACGTAGGGAGGGGTCGCGCACGGATTCGGCGCGTCGGCCCGACGGCGACCTGCCCGGGTCCCTGACGGGGCCCGTCCCTGACGGGGCCCTACCCCGCCGGGCGGACCGGGAGGCTGCGGGGGCCGCGCACCAGGAGGCCCGGCCGGTACGGCAGGGTGGCGGGGTCGGTGGCGAGGGACAGCGCGGGCAGGGCGTCGAACAGGCGGGGCAGTGCGATCGTCGCCTCCAGCCGGGCCAGTCGGGCACCGAGGCAGATGTGCGGGCCGTGCCCGAAGGCCACGTGCGGCAGGGCGCGGCCGTCACCGGGGGTGAACCGGCCGGGCCGGAAGTCGTCCGGGTCGGGGAAGACCTCCGGATCGCGGTTGGCGGCCGCCAGGACGACCAGGACGGAGGAGTCCGCCGGGACGACCGTGCCGGAGCCGAGGTCGACCTCCTCGCGGGTGCGCCGCCAGGTCGTGCCCTCCAGCGGGCTGGCGTGCCGCAGCGTCTCCTCGACCACCGCGGCCCACCGGGGCTCGCCCTCCTGCCGGGCCGCGGCCAGCTCGCCGGGGTGGCCGAGCAGCAGCAGCGAGGCGGAGGCGAGCAGGTTCATGGTCGTCTCGTAGCCCGCGAAGAGCAGCAGGAACGCCATCGCCAGCAGTTCGGTGTCGTCCAGCGCCTCGGCGTCCTCGTCGGCGGCGAGCAGGCTGAACAGGTCCTCGCCGGGCCGGCGGCGCTTGTCCGCGATGAGGCCGGTGAAGTACCGGTGCAGGCTCTGCCAGGCGTCGTCGATCTCGCCGGGGGCGAGGGCGCCGGCCGGGGAGCCGACCCGGTAGGTCCAGGTGCGCAGGTCCACCCGGTCCTCCTCGGGCACGCCGAGGATCTCGCCGATCACCAGGACGGGCAGCGGGAAGGCGAAGTCGTCGACGAGGTCGGCGGCTCCTTCGCGGTCGAGGCGCTCCGCGAGCCCGCCGAGCACCTCATCGGTGAGCCGGGCGATCCGCTCGCCCAGGGCGTCCACCCGGCGGGGGGTGAAGGCCACCGAGGCCAGTCGGCGCAGGCGGCGGTGCTCGGCGCCGTCGGTGTTGAGCATGTGGCGCTCCAGCACGGAGCGCGCTCCGGCCGCCGGTCCCACCCGGCCGGACCCGCCGGCCCGCGGCGCCGGGACGTTGGAGAACCGGGGGTCGGCCAGCACCGCCCGGGCCTGGCGGTAGCCGGTCACCAGCCAGGCCGAGGTGCCGTTGGACAGTGCCACCCGGGCCGCCGGGCCCTGCGCCCGCAGCCCGGCGTAGAACGGGTAGGGGTCGCGGGCGAACGCGGCGTCGGCGGGGTTCAGAGCTGTGGTCACCGGGCCATTCTCGCCGGGCGCCCCGAAGGGCCCGACACGGCCCCCGGCCCCGGACGGATCCGGGGCCGGGGGAGTGCGGCGCCGCCGCCCCGCGTCACCGCCGAGGGGTCACCTCCGGACGGGGCGGAAGACCGGCTCGGTCCAGTCGCCGTCCGGGACCGTCCGGTCGAGCGCCGCGCCGAGCACCCGCTCCTCGTACCGGAAGTGGGACTCCATGATGGCCGCCAGCCCGTCGAGTTCGCGCCGGACCGCCTCGTCCGGGCCCGGGCCGCCGGTGGCGGCGGCCTGCTCGGCGAGTTCGGCCACCCGGGTCAGGATCGAGGAGATCAGGCCGTGGTCCTCGACCAGTTTCGCGACCGTCCCCGCGAGCTCCGGCCGTTCGCGCACCAACTGCGCGAACAGTCCGTCGTCCTCGCCCCGGTGGTGGGTCTCCAGGGCGGCGCAGAAGGCCAGACAGTGGGTGGCGAGTGTCCCGCCGCCTGTGCGCCGGTGCCCCGCACCGGACGCGAGGTCGTTCTTGAGGTCGTTGATCAGGCGACGCAGTTCGTCGTGTGCCAGCGAGAGCTGCCGGCCGAGGGCGGCCGTACGGCCGCCGTCCTGGGAAGCCACGTTCGGGCCGTCCCTTCGGTTGTCGCACCTCCATGCCTGACGCAGCCCGTCACCGGCACGCGATGCCGCCGTGATCCGATCACACCTTCGCCCGCCCGGGCAAGCGCCCGCCGATCACACCTTCGCCCGCCCGGGCAAGCGCCCGCCGCTCCCGCCGCGCAGTCCATCGCTCCGGGCCCGAGCCCGTTCCCGTGCGGACCGACGGCGTCGGCGTCCGGCTCAGCCCGCGCGACGGTGATCAGATCGGCGCCGTCCAGGACGACGGCCGCGTCCGCGGCGGTGAGGTTCCCGCGCGGGACCTGGGTGAACCGCGTCGGAGGGTCGGCCCGGACCGGTGCCGGCGGGGCCGGGGAGTCGTCCGTGAGGAATTTTGGTGCCGCCGTACCCCATGGCGACCACCAGGGCCAGCGCGGCGATCAGGATCAGTCCCGTCCGGGCGTCGCCCCGGCGGAGCTGGTGGCGCCGGCGGGTGGACCGGGACGGGCGGCACCGCCGGGGCGCCGGGACCGGGACGAGCGCCGTGAGCTCGACCGCGAACGGCGGTTCGGTGGACAGGACATGGACCAGGATCCGGCACAACTCGGCCTGGGCGTCCGGTTCCTGAGGCCCGGCATCGAAAGCCTCCACAGCAGCCCGGCCGTCCGGTTGCGACGAGAGTCGGCGTCGGACCAGGTCTCCTACGGCCTCGCCCATCGCCCGGCCCGCGCCCGGAAGCGTTCATCGCAAGCCATTGCAACGCTCCGTGAGGCCGGTCGTTGCGTTGAGTTCATATCCATTGCAATGAAGGTGTCATTGACCCTTTTGTGAGGCGGGTTTGAGTGCCATGTGCCGTTGACTGATCTATGAACGCAATGTAGCGTCCACCTTGTTCGGGAATGCGCGAACACCCTGTCCCGGAAGCGCCGCGATACGAGAAGAGGCACCACCATGTCCGTCGACACCACCGCCCAGGACGCGTCCACCCCGTCGCCGGAGGCCGCCGGGCCGGAGCGGCCCGAACTGCGGGCGGCCGCCCAGGCGTTCGTGGACGCCGGGTTCGCCGGGATCCAGCTGCGGGTGCACGACGAGCGGGGCGCCTGGGTCGGCGCCGCCGGGGTGCGCGAGCTGGGCGGGACCGAACTGCCGCCGGTGGACGGGCGGTTCTGGATCGGCAGCAGTACCAAGACCTTCGTCGCGGCGCTGGTCATGCGGCTGGTCGCGGACGGCGTGATCGGGCTGGACACCCCGGTGGCCGAGCACCTGCCGGAACTCGGCCTGGACGGGCGGATCACCGTGCGGATGCTGCTCCAGCACACCAGCGGGCTCTACAGCTACACCGGCGAGCTCGGCGCCGACGGGACCTTCGTGCCGGGGCTCCCCTCGGTCGGCGGGCCCTGGGTGGAGAACCGGTTCCACAACTACCGGGCGGGGGAGCTGGTTCGGTACGCGCTCGCCAGGCCGGCCCGCTTCGAGCCGGGAACCGACCAGAACTACTCCAACACCAACTACACCGTGGCCGTGCTGCTGATCGAGGCGGTCGGCGGCCTCCCGTACGCCGAGGCGATGCGCCGACACGTCCTGGAGCCGCTCGGGCTGCGGGACACCGTGGTGCCGGGCGACTCCCCGGAGCTGCCCGAGCCGCACGCGCACGGCTACGCCCGCTACCAGGACGGCGAGGAGTGGAAGGTCGTCGACGTGACCCGGCAGAACAGCTCGCTGCTGACCGGCGCCGGCGACATGGTCTCCACCGCCCGGGACCTGCACACCTTCTTCTCCGCGCTGCTGGGCGGCCGACTGCTGCCGGCCCCGCTGCTGGAGGAGATGCGCACGCCGCACGGGATGCTCGGTTACGGCCTCGGGCTGTTCGTGCAGGACCTCGGCCCGGAGCACGGCACCATCGTCCACCACAACGGCGGTGCCCCGGGCGGCTACGGGGCGCTGATGATCGCCACCCCGGACGGCGGCCGGACCCTCACGGCGGGGCTGACCACGGGCGACTCCGCGATGGACCCGGCGCAGGTGTTCCCGGGGGTGCTGGACGCGCTGATCACGGTCGTGTTCCGCGACGGCCGCGGACGGTGACCCGGACGTGCCCGCCGTCGGCGGGACGGTTCACCGGACAGCGGTCGTCCGGTGAACCGTCCCTGACGGTGCGTCAGGCCAGTGGACGGCAGAGCACCGCGTCCGGGACGCCGTAGTGCAGCCACCGCCAGGTGAAGGCGACCCCGGCGAAGTACTCGTTGTCGCCGCACTGCCCCTTGTAGTAGCCCGGGGCCCAGTCGCTGCCGGACGAGCCGCCGGTGGCGGGGCGGTTGTCGCCGTGGTCGAACCACAGGGTCCGGTCGGCGGTCGGCAGGGCGGCGGTCGCGGGTGTGCAGAGCAGGGCGGACATCGCGTTGGAGCTCACGCTGTAGCCGACGGCGAAGGTGCCGTCCGGGCACTGGAGCTTGTTGTAGCCGGAGGCCCAGTCGCCGTGGGTCACATAGCGCTCGTCGGTGACGGTCACCCAGTCGCCGGCGCCGGTCGCGGGCTGCCCGGCGTCGGTGCACAGGCCGCGGCCGTCGCTGCGGGCGAGGCCGACCAGCCGCTGGCCGTCGGGGCAGTTGCCCTTGCGGTTGCCCGGGCTCCAGTCCGGCCGGGCGAGCATCCGCCGGGAGAGGTCGAGGTCGGCGTGGTCGAGGTCGAGCAGGCCCCAGTGCGGGGTGGGGGCGACCTGGCCGGTGTACGAGGGCGCGTTGATCAGCCGGTGCCAGTACGGCGCGCGCCAGTCGCCCGGGTCCTCCAGGCTGAGCGGGCGGCCGGCGGTGTCGAAGTCGAGCAGCGCCCAACTGTCGTTCGGCACGCCGTTGGTGTGCCAGCCCACCAGCGGCCAGACGGCGAAGTCGGTGTCGTTCGCTGCCAGGATCCGGGTGAAGTTGTCGAACCAGGCCTGCTCCTTGGCGTCGGTCGAGCCCCGGCCGCCGGCGCCGAACTCGCTGATCCACACCGGCGCGGTGAAGTGCTGGCCGGACTGGGTGACGAACAGGGCCTCGTCGTTGACGACCTGCGCCAGCTGCGCCGGGGTGAAGTCCTGGTAGCGCGGGTCGCTCGTGGAGCCCGCGGAGCCGCTCGCCGCGCCGGTGTTGGCCGGGCCGGTGTAGCCGTAGAAGTGCGCCGAGTAGACCAGCTTGCCCGAGTCGATCAGGGCGTTGGAGAGGTTGCGGACCGGGGTCAGCTGCGGCCGGCCGTGGCTGAACCCGGCGGCCGGTATCCCGTACCAGTTGATGCCCTCCATGATGACGAGCAGGTCGGGGTCGGTCCGCAGGATCCGGTTCCCGGCCTCCTCGAACGCGGCGTACTGGTCGTGGCTGTCGCCCAGGCCCCAGTTGGGGTTGTCCCAGGTGTCGCGGCGGACCTCGTTGCGCAGGTCGGCGCCGACCACGCGCTTGTTGTCCTTGTACCGGTCGGCCAGGAAGACCCAGTCGTCGATCCACTGCTGAGTGGACTGCCCGCTGTTCCACCGCTCGTTGCCGTCCAGGCCGCAGCAGAACCGGTAGCTGGTGGTGTGGTTGTTGAGGATCACCGCGAAGCCGTCGGCGGTCAGCGCCGACACGACCGCGTCGAACACCTGGAGCGGGGTCTTCCCGCGCAGTTGCGGGTTGGCCGTGACGGCGACGTCCGGCACCGTGCTCCGGTCGTGGAGCAGGGCGTTGGCGAAGGGCAGCCGGATGCTGTTGATGCCGAGGCGGTGGAAGCCGCCCAGGATGTCGGCGATCGGGGCCCGGTCCAGGCCGAGCGGCAGGTTGTAGGAGACCTGTCCGGCCTGGTTGTTGGCCGGGTCGGTGGTCGGCCCGCTGCCCTGCCAGGTGCCCTGGGCGCCGGCCCAGTTGCCGGACCTGAGCTTGAAGCGGGCGCCGGAGGCGTCGACGATGTAGCGGCCCCGGGTGCTGAGCGGGCCGGTCCAGGAGGCGGCCAGGGCCGGTCCGTCGAGTACCTCCGGTGCTGCCCCGGCCGCACCGGAGGCAGTGGTTCCGACGGCTCCGACGGCTCCGACGGTTTCGGCGGCTCCGGCGGCGGTGCCGGTCCCCGCCGTCATGGCGACGCAGGCGAGCAGGGCGGCCCCCGCCGCCAGCGCGCGGCGCGCGAATGTGTTCATGGTCATCCCGGTGGGTGAGGGTTGGTCTGGCATGGATGTGACAACCGCGGGTGTGACAACCATTCATGCCCCGTCCGCCCGGCCGGGACTCCGCAGTGGCCCGGTGGATCGGACGGCGGGCGCGGGTGCCGGGAGGCGGGCGGCCGCCCGGGCGGGCCCGCGCCGATGGTCGGGCCGGAGGTTAGCAGTGGCGGCGAGGATGTATGGACAACTCCCGGTGGCGGAAACCGAGCTGTCCGGCGAACGGCGTGCGGCGATCGGTGCGTGTACGGCCGACGGGGGTGCGCGGCGGGTGGTGCGCGGTGGGTGGTACTCGGCGGGTGGCACGCGGTCACCGGTGCGGACGGGGCCGGGGTCGGTGCGGATCTTCTCAGCGCCGGTCGCGCGGACTACGGTGAGGCCGTGGCGGACACCTGGGGAAGATTCGAGGGCCGCGTCGCCCTCGTCACCGGCGCCGCCGGCGGCATCGGCGCGGCGACGGCCCGGCGGCTGGCGGCCGAGGGTGCGGCGGTGATCGCCGTCGACATCGCCGACGAGGCCGGGGAGGACCTGGCCCGGTCGATCACCCGCGCGGGCGGCCGGGCCGAGTACCGGCACGGCGACGTGACCTCCGCCGCCATGTGGAGCGAACTCGCCGACCACGTCCGCGACCGCCACGGACGGCTCGACGTCCTGCACAGCAACGCCTACGCCGTGGTCGTCAAACCCGCGCACGAACTCGCCGAGGAGGAGTGGGACAGCCAGCTCGCGGTCACGCTCAAGGCGTCCTGGCTGGCGGTGCGCGCCCTCGTCGGCGACCTGGCCGCGAGCGGGGGCTCGCTGGTGCTGACCTCCTCGGTGCACGCCCTGGTCGGCCTGCCCGGGCACCCCGCCTACGCGGCCGCGAAGGGCGCGCTGTGCGCCCTCGGCCGCCAACTGGCCGTCGAGTACGGGCCGCAGGTCCGGGTGAACACCGTGCTGCCGGGGCCGATCCTCACCCCGGCCTGGGACCGGGTGGACGCGGCGGCGCGGGCCGACAGCATCGCCGGGACCGTCGCCAAGCGCTTCGGCACCCCGGAGGAGGTGGCCGCCGCCGTGGCCTTCCTCGCCTCCGCCGACGCCTCGTACATCACCGGGGCGACCCTGGTGGTGGACGGCGGCTGGTCCGTGCTCAAGGACTCGGCGTGAGCCGGCCGGACCGCCCTGGCCGGTTCGACGACCCTGACCGCCCTGACCGCTTCTCCCGCCCCGTCCGGACCTCGCAGAACGGAACGACCACCATGCCCGACCAGGACCAGCAGCCCGTCGTCTGGGCCCCCGGCGCCCACGAGCTGGGGGAGGGCGCCCGCTGGGTGGACGGCCGACTGGTCTTCACCGACATCCTCGCCGGCCGGCTCCTCGAAGTCTCCGGCACCGCGCCCGGCACACCGCGCGAACTCCTCCGCCTGGACGTGCCGTTGGGTGCGGTGGCCCCGGTCGAGGGCCGCCCCGGGCACTGGATCGCCGCGGCGGGTACCGGCATCGCCCTGCTCGGCCCGGACGGTTCCACCGAGTGGCTGGCCCGCCCGGAGGAGGACGCCGCCACCCCCGCGCGGATGAACGACGGCGTCTGCGACCCCCAGGGCCGCTTCTGGGCCGGCAGCATGGCGTACGACGCGACCCCGGGCGCCGGTTCGCTCTACCGGACCGACCACGACGGCACCGTCCACCGCGTCCTCACCGGACTGACCATCGTCAACGGCCCCGCCTTCAGCGCCGACGGCCGGCTGCTCCACGTCGCCGACAGCACCGCGGGCGTCATCCACCGCTGCACCCTCGACGCCGACGGCAACCCGCTGGACATGGTGGAGTTCGCCCGGATCACCGACGGCGGCTCCCCCGACGGCATGACCGTCGACACCGAGGGCCGGCTCTGGGTGGCGGTCTGGGGGAGCGCCGCCGTCCACCGCTACGAGCCCGACGGCACCCTCTCGGCCGTCGTCCCGCTGCCGGCGCCGCAGCCCACCTCCGTCTGCCTCCGGCCGACCGGCGGCCGCCTCCTCGTCACCACCGCCCGGTTGGGCCTCGCCGGCGCACCGCCCGCGTCCGGTGCCGTGCTCGCCGTCCCCGTCGACGCCGCCGCACCGCCGGCGGCCGCCTACCGCCCGCGCTGACAGCCGACCTGACCCGACGTGGCCGGGGCCCGACCCCTGCCCCGACCCGACGCCTGCCCCGACCCGACCTGGCCGGGGCCCGCTGTCGGTGCCCCGTCCTAGGCTGCGGCCATGAGCATGATCGGGAGGTATCTCCGGCTGAGCGCCGGGGAGTTGGAGCGGGCGGAGCAGGACCCGGAGTGGGTCCGGGAGTTCGTGGAGGAGCTGGACGAGGGGGCGCAGGACGGCCGGTCCGGCGGGGCGTGGGCGCGCCTGCACGGCACCGGCCGGGCCTGGCAGGCACTCGACTTCCTGCTGCGCCGACGGGAGTTCCCGGTCGACGTCGTGTACGGCGAGGCGGAGCTGCCCGGCGCCGAGGACTGGGGCTACGGCCCGCCGTGCCTGATCACCCCCGAGCGGGTCCGCCTCGCCGCCGGGACCTTCGCGGAGCTGGACCCGGGCCGGCTGACGGAGGGGATCGCCGCCGCCGACCTCGCCGAGGCCCGGATCTACCCGCACGGGCTGTGGAACTCCGAGGACGCGCTGCACCTGGTGACGGCCGAGTACCGCGCCCTGGCCGACTTCCTCGGCGCGGTGGCGACCCGCCGGCACGGCGTCCTGGTCTGGATCGAGTGACGACGCCCTGGGCGACCGCTCCAGCCCGGTTCACCGAATCTCCACGCGGGGTGGCCGCATCCTTCCGCCGATCCGGGGTACCGGGCCAGGACCGTGTCGACACGACGGAAGGACTCCCATGGTGGCCCCCACCGGTGAACTGCTCGTTTCCGCCGCTGCCCCGACGGCGGACCCCTTCGGACCTGCGGCGCCCGCAAACGCTCCCGGCGCCGACGACCCCGGCCGCACCCCCGGCGCCGCCGGCGGCCCC
>NZ_JZWY01000840.1:0-3076 GCF_000966955.1 Streptomyces sp. NRRL S-495 | reverse complement strand
GCCTGCGGGACCTCCTGCCGCCCGAGCTCGCGGCGGTCGACGACCCGCGCGAGGTCGCGCCCGCGGACGCCCGTGACCTCACCCGGCAACTGCTGTGCCGCCTGGCCGAGCTGGAGGAGGGGACCAGGGAGTACTCGTACGTCCGCACCACCCTGGTGGAGATGAACCTCTCCCTGGTGCGGTTCGCGATCCGGCGCTTCGACGCGCACCGCGAGCCCAAGGAGGACCTGCTCCAGGTCGGCGCCGTCGGCCTGATCAAGGCCATCGACCGGTTCGACCCCTCGCTCGGTGTGGAGTTCACCACCTTCGCCATGCCGACCGTGCTCGGCGAGATCCGGCGGCACTTCCGCGACACCACCTGGGCCGTCCACGTGCCCCGCCGCCTCCAGGAGCTGCGGATCGCGCTCGCCCGGGCGCAGGAGCGCCTCGCCCAGCGCCTGGACCGCGCCCCGACCGTGGCCGAACTCGCCGAGCACCTCTCGCTCACCCCGGACGAGGTCGTCGAGGGCCTGACCGCCGCCAACGGCCACACCGCCGGTTCGCTCGACGGCGGCGGCCCCGAGGGCGGCGACGGCCCCGGTCCGCTCGGTGAGCAGCTCGGCACCGACGACCACGACCTCGCCCTGGTCGAGGACCTGGTCGCGCTGAAGCCCCTGATAGCCGCCCTGCCGGAACGCGAGCGCCGCATCCTGTCGATGCGCTTCTGCGAGGACCTCACCCAGTCCCAGATCGGCGCCCGGCTCGGCCTGTCCCAGATGCACGTCTCCCGGCTCCTCGCCCGCACGCTCGGACAGCTGCGCGACGGCCTGGAGGACGTCTGAGGGTGCCGTCCGGCGCGGAGTCCGAGAGCGTGGCGGCTCCTTGACCACAAACCCTTCACTTGGCCGACCGGCGCGGCCTCCGTATCGTCGGAGGGCACGGACACGGAGGGGACGACGATGATGCCATCCGACAACGACCCGGGGGACACCACGCTGGCGGCGGTCCCTCCGTACCGTCCCGGACTGGTGGTGGAGACCCGCTGCGGGCCCGGCGGTGCGATGCTCTGCATCCTCGTCGGCGATCTCGACATCGAGACCCTGGAGCCGGCCGCCGAGACGCTCGACGCGCTCGTCGCGCAGCGCCCCGAGGCGGTGGTGATCGACCTCAGCGGGGTGGGCTTCTGCGACTCCTCCGGACTGAACGTACTGCTCAGAACCCGGATCGCGGCCGAGCAGGGCGGGCTGGCGCTGCGGCTCGCCGCCGTGCCGCCCACCGTCATGCGGGTGCTCGACCTGACCGGCGCCCGGGTGGTGTTCTCGATCCACGACTCGGTGGCCGGGGCACTGGCCGGTTGAGCCGGGCGCGGACGGCCGTCGCCCGTGGCCGCCCGTTGCCCCGCGCGCGGTCGGACGTCCGCCTTCGGCCGTTCCCGCGCCTTCGCTCCCGGATGCGTACCCCCGTCGCACCCGGAACGGGCATAATTCCGGGACTGCCGGGAAACCGACCACGCGACAGATCGCCGTCGATCCGAAAGGGCGCCCTCACATGACGATGAGCCGCGGAACCCTGGACGGCGACCCGCACCGGGCCGGTCCCGAGGTACCCGTCGGCGGTCAACGCAGGCGGCTGACCCTGGCCGGACTCCCCAAACCGGTCGCCCACGCCAGGACCTTCACCGCCCGGGCGCTCGGAGAGTGGTTCCCGACCGCTCCCGCGCCCGGCGGCGGTGACGGCGCCGCCGACGACCTCGTGCTGCTGGTCGCCGAGCTCGTCGCCAACGCGATGCTGCACGGGGACGGTCCGCTGGAGCTGGTCCTGCACGTCACCGAGGCGCGGCTGCGGGTCGAGGTCAGCGACCGCAGCCCCGCGATGCCCGAGCTGCGCCGACCGCACAACCCGGCCCTGCCCGGCGGCCACGGCCTGTTCATCGTGCAGCGGACCGCCGACCGCTGGGGCGCCGAGCCGCACAGCCAGGGCAAGACGATCTGGGCCGAGGTCGGCATCCCTCGGCTGCTCGGGACCCATCCGCGCGCGCCCGCCGCACTTCCGCCACACCGACGCATGATTCCGCCCGTCCGGGGCACACGGGGGCCGACAGAGTCGGGCACAGGAAGGACGGGGGCGAGGCCGATGTCGGAAGCGGTGGCGGCACACCTGACGATGCGTCTGATCACCGGCGAGGACCGGGGCCGTGACCTGGCCGTCGAGTGCCGGTACGAGGCCGGAGACCCCTACGCGGTCCGGCTGGATTTCGGCGGCGGCGAGGAGACGGTCTGGGTCCTGGCGCGGGACCTGCTGGCCGCCGGGCTGCGCGGGCCGGCAGGGGACGGGGACGTCCACATCGAGCCCAGCGCCACCGGTCGGCACGTCCTCATCGCGCTGGGCGGCCAGGACGGTGTCGCGCTCCTCGACACCCCGACCCGGCCGCTCGCGCGGTTCCTCACCGCGACCGGCCGCTCCGTGCCGATGGGCTCGGAGTCGGCCCGGATCGACTGGGACGGCTGGCTGCACCGGCTGCTGTCCGCCTGAGCACAAGCGCATGAACAAGGGCATGAAGCACAAGCGCCTGAACAAGGGCATGAACCGGGGCATCGGGGTTAGACGAGCGGACGAAACGACCGATCCGTCAGGAAAGGACCGCCATGACCGACCTGTCCCGTCTCCCCGGACCCATCGAGCAGCAGTGGAGCTGGCAGTTGCAGGGAGCGTGCCGCGGTGTCGACAGCAGCGTCTTCTTCCACCCCGCCAACGAGCGCGGCACCGCCGCCAAGGAACGCGAGCAGAACGCGAAGTCGGTCTGCGCCCGCTGCCCCGTCCGTGTGCAGTGCCGCCGCTACGCGCTCGCGACCCGTGAGCCGTACGGCGTGTGGGGCGGTCTGACCGAGGGGGAGCGCCGTGTGCTGTTCACCGAGTTCGCCGAGACGGGCGCCCGGCCCGCGTAGCGCGGCCGGGCGCCCGGGGCGCGCCCGCTGCGCGGCTCCCCGGGCCGACCGGGTTTGCCCCGCGGGGCGGGTGGTAGACGCAGCCCAGGGGCGCGGCCGAAGAGCGGCAGGTCACACGGCCCCCGCGGCCCCGCCCGCCCGAACCCACCGGG
>NZ_JZWY01000839.1:0-3199 GCF_000966955.1 Streptomyces sp. NRRL S-495 | reverse complement strand
CCCGAACCCACCGGGAGGCTTCCGTGATCGTCCTCGGCGTCATTCTGCTCATCATCGGATTTGTCACAGGAGTCTCGATCCTGTGGACCATCGGTATCGTCCTCCTCCTCGTCGGCGTCGTGCTGCTGATCGCCGGCGCCCTCGGCCACGCGGTCGGCGGACGCCGCCACTACTACTGATGCGGCCACCGACGGCTGCCGGCCGCCGCCCACGAACAGCCCACCCGGGGTGTCCGGCGGCGCCGGGCGGCCGATCCTCGTGCCATGGCCTCGATCGTCGTCCTCTACGAGTTGGACCCCGGGCAGCTGCTCGGCCCGGACGGGGTGGAGCCCGCCGTGCTGGGTGTGCACGCGGCCGGGTCGGACCCCGACGTGCCGGAGGATCCGCTGCCGAGCACCCTGTGCGGGCGGGACACGGCGGGCATGGAGCACGCCCACTTCCGGGCTGGCCTGGGTGAGCCCTGGTACCCGCCCGCCCTCGCCGAGCAGCGCTGCCGGGAGTGCGAGCGGGCGCTGCGGTCGTCCTGACGGCCGCCGGACCGGAATGGACGGCCGCCGGACCGGACGGCGGGGGAGACTGGCGCGATGAACCAGCTGCAGCGGATCGTGGCACTCGCCGAGGGCGTACTGGGCCGGGACGTCGTCGGGGTCTACCTCCACGGGTCCGCCGTGCTCGGCGGCCTCCGACCGGCCAGTGACCTGGACGTCCTGCTGGTCGCCCGGCGGTCGCCGACGGAGCGCGAGCGGTCGGCGCTGCTCGGGGGCCTGCTCGGGATCTCCGGCCCCGGAGCCGGGGACGGCACCGCGGACAGGGACGAGGACGGCGCGCGCCCGGTCGAACTCGCCGTGGTGGTGCAGTCCGACGTCCGGCCCTGGCGCTACCCGCCGGTCTGCGACTTCCTGTACGGCGAGTGGCTGCGTGCCGACTACGAGGCCGGAAGCGTCCCCCGACCGGAGCCGATGCCCGACCTGGCGCTGCTGATCACGATGGCCCTGGCCGGCGACCGCCCCCTCGCCGGTCCGCCCCCGGCCCGGGTCCTCGCCCCCGTTCCGCACACCGACCTGGTCCGGGCGAGCGTGGCGTGCCTCCCCGGCCTGCTCGACGACCTGGAGGGCGACACCCGGAACGTGCTGCTCACCCTCGCCCGGATCTGGAGCACGCTCGCCACCGGCCGGATCAGCTCGAAGGACACCGCCGCCGACTGGGCCCTCGCCCGGCTCCCGCCCGAGCACCGCCCCGTGCTGGCCCCCGCCAGGCGGCTCTACGTCGACTGCCGCTACTCCGAGGAGAGCTGGAGCGGGGAGCTGCGGTCGCGGGTGCGCCCGCACGCGGACCGGGTGCTCGCCGAGATCGACCGGCTGAGCCCCCGGAACGGGCCGCGCTGAGGCGTGCCCCACACTCCGCCGTCAGCGGGAGCCCTGCGCCGCCGCCCCGGTGTCGGCCGTGCCGCGCAGGAAGTCCTCCACCGTCGCCGCGAAGGCCGCCGGGTCGTCCAGCCACGGGTAGTGGCCGCCCCCGGGCTGGACGGCGAGCGTCACGTCCGGGAACAGCGGGGCCGCGGCGCCCACGGAGGCCGCGGTGGGCCACGGGTCGAGTTCGCCGGCCAGCAGCAGGACGGGGCAGGGCAGGGCGCCCAGTCGCTGCCGCAGTCGCTCGGTGTCGGGCGTGTAGCCGGCGTAGTAGTTCTCGCTGACGGCCAGCGAGCGCTGCGCCGGGTCGGCGGCGGCGTGGGCCCGGGCCGCGTCGTCCCAGCGGCCGTACATCAGGGGTTCGAAGGCCAGCCGGTGCGGGGCGGCCTCGGCGAAGCTCCGGGCGGACTTCACCCGACGGTAGGCGGCCACCGCCTCGGCGTACCAGGGTTCGGCGGCGCGGGCGGCGATCACCTGCTCCGCGCCGAGGTCGGAGGCCGCGCCGACGGCGGCGAAGGACGGGGTGACCAGGACCAGGCCGGTCAGCCGGTCGGGGTGCTCGGCGGCGTACAGGAGGCCGAGACCGCCCCCGGCGGAGTGGCCCAGCAGGTCGACGCGCTCCAGGCCGAGGTGACGGCGCAGCGCCTCGACGTCCTCGACCAGCCGGTCGACGCGGAAGGTGCCCGGGTCGGCGGGGGTCGCGGAGGCGCCGGTGCCGCGGGTGTCGGGCAGGATCAGCGTGCGGGTCGCGGCGAGGCCGCCGAGGTCGCCGAGGTAGGCGGCGGCGCGACCGGGCCCGCCGGGCAGGACCAGCAGCGGCGGGCCGTCGCCGACAGTGCGAAAGGCGAGCTCGGTGCCGTCGTACGCGGTGAAGGTCTTCATGCCGGACAGCCTGCGGGGCGGCCGGCCGGTCCGGCTACTGTTCAGCCACGGCTTAATGATCGGGAGGGGGCGGCGGTTGTGGCGGTGGAGATCCGGCTGTCGGCGGCGGAGGTGGCCCGGGTGCGGCTCGCGGTGTCGCCGCTGGCCGAGACGGTGCTCGGGGTGCGGGTGGCGCTCGGCGCGGGCGGTCACCAGGTCCATCTGCCGTGGGTGCGGGAGGCCCGCCCGGTGCTCGCGGCCGAGCCCGAACTGCCGCTGCTGCGGACCCTGCTGGAGGGCTGTCTGCCCGCCTTCCTGTTCCCGCTGCCGGACCGGCGGGTGCCCGTGCCCGACTTCGCCACCGAGCTGGCGAGCCTGCGCGCGGTCGACCCCGGCTATGTCGCCGCCGAGTGCGCCGCCGCGCTGGGCCGGGCCCGGGCGGCCCGCGAGCTGCCGGAGCCCGCCGAACTGCTGGCCCGGGCCGCCGACGCGCTGGACCGCTGCCACGCCCGGCTGGTGGCCCCGCACTGGGGGCGGATGCGCGCGGTGCTGGAGGCGGACCTGGGGCGGCGGGCGGTGGCGCTGGTGGACGCCGGGGTGGAGGGCCTGTTCGCCGAACTGCACGCCGATGTGGTGTGGCGGGAGGGCGAGTTGCTGGTGGGCGGCCGCCGCGGGCCCGCCGCGCCGTGGACGGTCGCGGGCGGCGGGCACGGCCTGGTGCTGATGCCGTCCGTGTTCGCCTGGCCGGACGTGCTGGTCGACCACTCGCCGCTCGCGGCCGCCTCGATCCGCTACCCGGCGGCCGGCGTCGGACTGCTCTGGGAGCGGCCCCGTCCGTCCTCGGAGGGGCTGGGCGCCGTCCTCGGCCGCACCCGGGCCGCCCTGCTGGACGCGCTCGCCGAACCGCTGAGCACCCCCGAACTCGCCGA
>NZ_JZWY01000838.1:0-272 GCF_000966955.1 Streptomyces sp. NRRL S-495 | reverse complement strand
GCGGGACGGCGCTCACCAGCGGTGCGGCGGAGGCGGCCTGACGCATCGCCAGCCAGGTGGTGCGACCCCCGTGAGGAGTGTTCCTGCCCCGACGGATTGAGTACGAATACTCAGGCGGGTGGCGCGCCGGGCGCGGCAGGATCGGCGGCATGATCAGACCTCAGTACGGCAGCAGGGGCGGGCGGCGGAGCGGGGAGGCGGCTCCCGCCGGCCGGCGGCGGCGCTCCCGGCCCGGCCCTCCGAGGCCTCCGGGGCGGCCCGGTCCGCCCGGT
>NZ_JZWY01000837.1:0-412 GCF_000966955.1 Streptomyces sp. NRRL S-495 | reverse complement strand
TCCGCCCGGTCGGCCCGACCGCGGGGAAGTGGCGGGATGATCTGGGGATCCGGCGGCCCGGTGCGGGTACCGGACGGAATGTTCGGACCGAGGTCGGGTCCTGGCTCGGGGCTCGGCTGCCGCGCGGTGGGGGCGGGGCCGACGGCCGGGTGCGCCGCGCCGGTGCCGACGGTGTGGGTGCCCGTGCTGCGCAAGGCGGCGGCCGGGCCGCCGGTGGCGGTGGTCGTGGTGGAGGCCGGCGGCGCGTGGTACGGGGCGCTCGCCGCGGCGGCGCTGGCCGGTGGCTTCGCCCCGGCGGTGGGCGGACCGCCGCGGACGGACGCGGTGCTGGATATCCGTGGCGGCGTGCCGGTGCGGCTGCGGCTGGCGGGCGGCCGTGCGATCTGGGTGCCGGCCGCCGAGGTGCTGGTCC
>NZ_JZWY01000836.1:0-1876 GCF_000966955.1 Streptomyces sp. NRRL S-495 | reverse complement strand
GGCATGACATGGGTATTTCCGTGTCCGGGCAACGCTGCTCCTCCCGTGGCAAGAAGAAAGGCCCGAAAGCTGCGGGCCGCGCGGCTCGGCCGCACAGTCCGGGCATCAAGGCGTGTTCGAGGTTGCTCGATGGATCGCACATCAGCGGCCTACGACGGGCCGACGGTCTCCTCGTCCGCCCGGAGGCGCGAGGAGTGCACCGACTACAGGATTGCGTACGAGGCGTGCCGGTCGTCGAGGTGGCGAGATTTGATCGACAAAGTGTCCGATTCGATCTCCTGGAACCGGGCGTCACGCTCAGGTACCATCCGTGTACAAGTGGACTGGACAGCCGTCGATCGGGCAATGCAAGCTGGCCCCATGGCAGTTGAGACCTTCGAGGTATCGTCGGGCCGCGTTCCGGGCGTTTTGCCGGAGTCCTTCCCGCAGCCCTTCCCGCGGCCTTTCCCCCAGTCCGTCGCGCAGCCGGGCCCAGCTCGGGCGGCCGCCCGCCACGACGCCGGCGGGAGGCCCGCATGACCGACATCGCCGTCAAGTCGGTGGTCCGGCCCGGCCTCGCGCTCGGGGTGCTGGCCGGCGCGCTCGCCCTGGACGTGAGCGGCCTCGGAGTGCTCAACGCCGCCCTCCCGTCGGTGGGGGAGCGGTTCGATCTGGCCGACACCACACTCCAGTGGGTCATGACCGCCTACGCCGTCACCTTCGCCGGCTTCCTGCTGATGGGCGGCCGACTGGCCGATGTGCTGGGCCGGCGACGGGTGTTCGAGGCCGGCGTCGCCCTGTTCACGGTGTCCGCGCTGGTCGGGGCGGCCGCGCCGAGCACCGCCGTCCTGCTGGGCGCCCGCGCCGCCCAGGGCATCGGCGCCGCCCTGTCCGGACCGGCCGCCCTGGCCCTGCTCACCCAGACCTTCCCGGCCGGTCCGGCCCGCAACCGGGCCTTCAGCGTCTACGCGGCCGTCGGCGCCGCGAGCTTCAGCGGCGGGGTGATGCTGGGCGGCGTGCTGACCCAGTTCTGGGGCTGGCGTTCGGTGTTGTGGTTCTCGGTCCTGCTCGGCCTCGCCGTGCTGGCCGCGACCCGGGCCGGCCTGCCCGACAGCCCCGGCCACAGCGGCCGGCTCGACCTGCCCGGCGCGATCACCGGCACCGTCGGCCTCACCCTGCTGGTCGTCGGTGTCAGCAGCGACGGCGCCGCGGTCTGGGTCCTGCTCGCCGCCGCCGCGCTCGCCCTGGCGCTGTTCGTCGTGCGCGAGAGCCGCACCACCGACCCGGCCCTCCCGCTCGGCCTCTTCCGGCTGGCCCCGGTCCGGGCCGCCAGCCTCGCGGCGTTCCTCCAGTACATGGGCTCGGTGGGGATGCTGTTCTTCGCGCCCCTCTACCTCCAGGGCATGCTGGACTACTCGCCGTTCGAGTCCGGGCTCGCCCTGGTGCCCATGTCGGCGGCCGTCTTCCTCACCGCCAACTTCGCCACCGGCCGCCTGCTCGCCCGCTGGACCCCGCGCACCCTGATGGCGGTCGGCCTGGTCCTGATCGGCGTCGGCACCGGCCTGTGGCTGACCACCCCGCTCGACGGCGGCTACGTCCAGCACGTCCTGCCGGGCCTGGTGCTCAGCGGCATCGGCCAGGGCCTCAACTTCCCCTCGATGACCTCCGCCGCCCTCTCCGGCGTCCCCGGCGAACAGCACGCCGTCGCCGGCGCGGTCAACGTCGTCACCCAGCAGATCGGCGCGAGCGCCGGCGTGGCCGTCCTGGTCCTGGTCGCTGGCACCCGCGACGACCACCTCGCCGGCTACCACCTCGCCTACCTCACCGCCGCCCTCGCCTGCCTCGCCGGCGCCGCCCTCATCGGCCTCCGCCGCCGCACCTGACAGTCCCGACCCGG
>NZ_JZWY01000835.1:0-10902 GCF_000966955.1 Streptomyces sp. NRRL S-495 | reverse complement strand
GTCCCGACCCGGCTCCCCGGGGCGCGTGGACGTCCGGCGACGATTTCGTGATCGTTCTGCCGGTCCGCAGGTGGTCCCGGGGCGGTAGCGTCGGCCCCGGAGGGGCGGCTGGGAGGCTGCTCCGGGGCGAGGGGAGTGCAGGCGTGGAGCCGCTGGAAGCGGACGATCCGCAGTGGGTGGGCGAGTACCGGGTGCTGGGCAGGCTCGGTTCGGGCGGGATGGGCCGGGTCTACCTGGGCCGGACCACCGGCGGGCGGACCGTGGCCGTCAAGCTGGTCCATCGCGACCTGGCCGGGGACCCGGAGTTCCGGGCCCGGTTCCGGCACGAGGTGGCGGCGGCCCGGAGGGTCGGCGGGGTGTGGACGGCACCGGTCCTGGACGCGGACACCGAGAGCGGGCACCCCTGGGTGGCCACCGGCTACGTCGCCGGGCCCGCGCTCAGCACCGCCGTGCGGGAGTTCGGGCCGCTGCCCGACCCCGCCGTCCGCGCCCTCGGGGTCGGCCTCGCCGAGGCGCTCGCCCATGTGCACGGCCTCGGGCTGGTGCACCGGGACGTCAAACCGTCGAACGTGCTGCTGACCCTGGACGGGCCGAGGCTGATCGACTTCGGCATCACCCGCGCGCTGGACTCCACCGCCGGGCTCACCCGGTCCGGCCAGGTGTTCGGCTCGCCGGGCTTCATGTCACCGGAGCAGGCGAACGGGCTGCCCGCCGGCCCGGCCGGCGACGTCTTCTCGCTCGGCGCGGTGCTCGCGTTCGCGGCGACGGGCACGATGCCGTTCGGCTCCGGGGTGAGCGCGCCGGTCCTGCTCTACCGGGTGCTGCACGAGGAACCCGACCTCTCCGGCCTGTCCGGCCCGCTGTACGCCGTGATGCGCGCCTGCCTGGCCAAGGACCCCGCCGCCCGCCCGGCGCCCGGGCAGCTGCGGCGGTTCCTGGACGGCGACGGCGCGGCCGCCGCCCGGCTCGGGCGCGGGGACTGGCTGCCGCCGGGGCTGGCGGCGGCGGTCGGGCGCAGCGCCGTGCAGCTGCTGGACCTGGAGGGGGAGCGGGGGACGGGCTGGACGGCCCCGGGCCCGGCCCCCGCGCCGGCCTCGGCCGTGACCCCGCTCCAGCTTCCGCAGCCCCCGCCCCCGCCGCCGCTGCCGACCTGGTCGGCGTCGCCGGGCCGCGCGAGGTCGCCCCGGCGGGGGTACGGCGCCCTGGCGGCCGGGCTGGTCGCCGTCCTGCTGCTGGGCGGCGGCGGGTACCTGCTGCTCGACCGGCTGCGCGGGCAGGAGCAGCAGAACGCCGCCTCGGAGCCCGGGACGTCCGCTCCCGCCGCGTCCGCGCCCGCCGTGTCCACTCCCGTCCCGTCCGCGACGACCGCCGGGCCGGGCATCGTCCCCGCCAAGTACCTCGGGAAGTGGATCGGTCAGCGCACGGCCGCCAACGGCGACGTCACCACCGTCACCCTCACCATCGTCCAGTCGGCGCAGAGCGAGGAGAAGAGCAAGATCCGCGCCGAGACGCCCAGCACCGGCACCTGGTGCGAAGGCGCCTGGACGCTCTCCGAGGCCGACGAGAACCGCGTGACCTACGCGTCCCGGGCGACCGGCTCCTCGCCCGGCGACCAGTGCATCACCGACCGGTCGGTCTACCGGCAGATCAGGATGCAGCCGGACGGCGGCCTCCAGTACTGCACGGACCTGCTCAAGCCGGACCAGTACATCGTGCTGCAGAAGTTGGGCTGAGGCCGCCCGGATCCGCCGGGAACCGGATCAAGGGCGCGGCCGCTCCTCATTGTTGACCTTGCGTCCGTTCACTGCCGAGGAGAGCCATGGCCACCACCGTCAACTCGTTGATCTCCCGCCTGCACGACCTGCTGCTCGGGCACCTGACCAACAGCGGCGTCGACGTGGTGGCGGGCCTCCACGACGTCGTCGCGCGCGCCTCGGCCCTCGGCCCCGGCGGCGCGTGGCTCGCCGCCGCGGCCCACGCCGATCTGTCCGACCTGGCCGTCGCCCAGGGGCAGGTGGACCTCGGCCTGCGCCACCTCGACGCCGCGGTGGACGGCGGCTACAACGACTGCGTGGCACTCCACGTCCCCACCGTGCGCCCGCTGCACCAGGACCCCCGCTTCCGGGCCGCCTACGGGCGTATGCGCGTCACCCAGGCGGACCTGGACGAGTTCTTCTGGCTGCACCGGGAGATGCAGATCGCGGTGAGCGACGCCCGCACCGCGACCGTCGACAACATCGGCCGCCTCGACACCGGGGTGTCCCTGCTCCCGCAGGCCCCCCTGCCCACCCGCGAGCCGAACACCC
Organism: Streptomyces sp. NRRL S-495; assembly: GCF_000966955.1. NCBI lineage: Bacteria > Bacillati > Actinomycetota > Actinomycetes > Kitasatosporales > Streptomycetaceae > Streptomyces > Streptomyces sp. NRRL S-495. The sequence goes on along the minus strand of NZ_JZWY01000835.1, from coordinate 8,596 downwards.
CCGGCGTCCTGATCACCCGCATCCACCTCGCCGTGATCCAGGGCGCGCTCCAGCAGAGCGCCGTGAAGGCGGAGTTCCAGCGCAGCGCCGGCAACACCGCCCTCGACCTCATCGACGGCACCTGGGACCCCGCCCGCGCCCGGTACGACGCCCGGTACGCCGACGACCTCGACACCCGCCGCCACCACGCCGCCCAGGCCCGGGCCTTCGTCGAACGCCCCGGCGCCTCGACGGCCCTCGCCCCCTGCCCGCCCCTCGGCTCCATCCACTACCCGGCCTGATCCCGGCCCGGGCGGGTGCGAGATCCTCCTGCGTCCTCCCCCCGCACGATCGCCTCCGACGAGGACGGTTCCCGGCGCATGCGCGCCGGGAACGTCGGGCAGTGTCGACCGGGGCCGGGGGTGCCCCGCGGAATCAGCGCACCGGCATCGACATGTAGACCGCGCGCCGCCCGTAGGACGCGGGGACGGCCACCTCCCGGTGCGAGCGGTAGCCGATGATCCGCAGCAGGATGTCCGCCCCGCGCACCGCGACCATCGAGATCTGCGCGAAGCCCAACTCCTCGGCCCGGGTCCGGAAGTGCCGCATGAACCCGAGCGCGACCTCCCGGCCGCGCAGGTCCTCGGCGATCACCAGATCGTGCACATGCAGGTTGTCCGACTCGAACGCGGTGTCCTCCGCCCGGGCGAGGTCAGGGCAGCGCAGCGGCGGGTACGGCAGGCTCAGCAGGTAGCCGCGGACGGTGCCGCGCTGCTCCAGCACGAAGCAGGTCTCCGGTGAGGCGACGGCGCGGGACTGCAGCGCCTCCCGCCCCTCCGACAGGCCGTCGGCCGCGTAGGCGTCGTGCTCCAGCGCGACCACGGCGTCCCAGTCCTCGTCGGCGAGTTGCCGGATCAGGAAGTCCTCGCTCACCCGGCAGCCCCGTCCAGGCCGGGGCGCAGGCCCTCGGCACGGGCGGCGGCCACCATCCCGGCCCAGGACTCCACCAGCACCGCCCAGCGCTCGGCGTCCTCCTGCGCCTCGTCCATCAGCTGCTGCCGCTTCCCGGCCACCACGTCCGCGAGTTCGGCGTACTTGCCGCCCAGCTTGCGGTAGGAGCGGTCCAGGACGTCCAGGCAGTGCTCGTTCCCGGCCCGGTCCCAGTCGACGCTGCCCCGCACCAGGTCGAGGATCGGCTCGACCTTCAGCCGGTGCTGCTCGTCCAGCAGCCCGCGGCCGTGGTCGATCATCCCGCCGTAGACCGGGTACAGGTACAGCATCGAGAGCAGGAACTTCACGAACCGCATCTGGTACGAGATGAAGCCGGCGCCGATGCGGCGCTCGGGCGTGTAGTAGTTGACGATGTGGCGGTTGTGGACGACACCGGGCGACTGCGAGTGGACCAGCGCGTGCAGCAGGGCGTAGTCGCAGCCGATGGTCTCGATCGAGGGCAGCAGCGGCAGCACCTCGTAGGCCCGGTGGTCCAGCGCGATGTTGCACATGTAGACGTTCCAGATGTCGGGCACGCCCAGCACGGACTCGTCGGCGTCGAACGGCTCGGCGCCGACGCCCTTGAAGGAGAGGTCCACCATCGCGTCCCGCTCCTCGTCCGACCACACCGGCGGGGTCCACAGGCGCACCAGGTCGCGGTAGACGGCCGGGTCCAGTTCGAGGATCTCGCCGATGTCCACGTTGAGTTCGCCGAGGAAGGAGCCGCTGACCAGCATCACCGGCAGGTCGGCGTCGGCCGGGTCGAGCTCGGAGCGGGTCACGACGGCCGCCGCCTCGCCGGCCGGCCGGCCGATCGAGAGCAGCTCGTGGTGGATCGGGAAGACCTTCTCGCCGTCGACGACCTGGAAGTCGGCGTCGTCGTTGCGCAGATGCGTCGAGGTGCAGCCCAGGGCGGCCGCGGCGAGGAAGAGCCGGTTGACGCAGGAACCGTACGCGACGGCCGGCGGAAGCATCAGGTCGAGCAGCAGCTCGGGGTCGGCGCCACCGGAGCGCTCGGCCACCCCGCGCAGGAACTCCCGCTGCTGCGCGTTGCCGAGGTGGTGGACGAAGACGCCGGGGGTGGGGACCAGCGCGGCCACGGCGTCCGCGTTCTTCGCGAACTCGGCCTCGTCGGTGGTGTCGAGGACGAGGAGGTGCACCTCGACCCCGAAGGTCGCGACGGCGTAGGCCGCCTCCTCGGCGAGGTCCACGATGGTACCGGGGCAGGAACGCATGGTGGGCAGGGCGAGGCAGACTCGTTGCATCTGTGGAACTCTCCGTCTGATCGTCAGATTCGGTACGGCGGCGGTCGGTTGGGCGCTGGACGGCGTGCGCTTGGCGTACGCCGACGCCAGAACGGCGTCCCGGGCGGACCTCCACGCCGACGTCCCCCGCCGCGCATGCGGCCTCCCTGCCAGTGGCCCTGCTCCACCAAGGTGGACTAGACCAACTTCAGTGTCAACGGAGTGCTTTCAGGGAGCGGGCGGCGACACGCCGACACTGCCCGATGGGGCAGGCGCCGGTGCCCCCGCACGAACTTCGGCGGTGCCCCGCTGCGGTCCGGTCGGGGTCGCGGCCCCTTGCTGCTCGGCGGCCACGACCCCGACCCGTTTCCTCCCGGTGCCCTTCCCCGGGCCGGCGACCCGGGACGTCCGGTCGTACCGCTACGAGCGGTACCGGTACCGGATCCGGCCGCGGGTGAGGTCGTACGGGCTGATCTCGACGAGGACCCGGTCGAAGGGGAGGATCTTGATGTAGTTCTTCCGGATCTTCCCGCTGATGTGGGCCAGGACGGTGTGCCCGTTCTGGAGCTCCACCCGGAAGGTGGCATTGCGCAGGCACTCCGTGACGGTGCCCTCGACTTCGATGCCGCCTGCTGTTTTCGCCATGCTGTCTCACTTCTCCGTCCGGGGACGGTCGTGTTGTCGGGGGCCGGGAGCGGGCCGGGCATGGAGCCGGCCCGCGTCCTGGCCACGGGGTGGGGAGTCAGGGGCGCACGAGCTCCAGGGCGGCGCCGCCCGTGCGCCGGGCGCCGATGCTTTCGAGCAGCGCGGTGGCCGCCGGGTTTGCTTCGTCGGCCTCCGCCCAGGCCGACACCGTGCCGGCGCGGTGCAGGGAGGCCAGAGTGTGTGCCAGCAGGGCCCGGGCGATGCCCCGGCGTTGCCGCTCGGCCAGGACGGCGATCAGCCCGATCCGCGGCTGCCGGGTCAGCGGTGCCACCCGGACCATTCCCACGTAGCGGTCGGCCTCCCGTGCCACGGCGTACTTCGACGGATCGGCCATGGTGGACCAGGCCGGCCGGGGCAGGACCTCGGCCGGCATGGTCCGCCAGCCCGCGCCGGCCTCGACCTCCGCGCGGACCAGGCGGTCCAGGGTCCGCAGCGGCGCCTCCTCGGCCTCCCCGGCGGGGACGAGGGTCACCCCCGCAGGGGGCGTCACCGGTCCCAGTCCGGTGACCCGGGGATCGGTGGGCACCACATAGCCCCACTCGCGTCGTCCGGTCGTGAAGCCGGCGCGGTGCCAGGCCGCGGTCGATTCGTGGTCCGTCTCGTCGACGACCGCGTACAGCGGTGCGGGCAGGGCGGCGGTCATCGCGGCGGCGATCCGGTCGAAGGCCGGGGCGTGCCAGGCGTCGACGCTGACGAACAGCCGCCCGTCGGGCCGTTGCGAGGCATCGCCGCGGCCGACCGGCAGGCCGTCTTCGACGGCGTGCCACTCGGTGTCGGTGACCCGGGTCACCACGGGCGGCCGGTTGTCGGACCAGGGCTGGGAGGGAAGGGAGTTCATCGGTGTTGCCTTTCGGAGAGCCATGTCGAGGCGCTCCCGGCGACACCTGTGTCAATCGCCCGCCGTGACGACATGGGGGAGCACCCACCCGGATACAGCCTTCATGGGTCTCACCTCCTCGCGTTCCTTCACGGCGTGCCGGACGCTACCAGCCGGGCGCCCGCCGGACCAACGGGTTATTTCATGCAGGGGGGACGCGGAGCGCTGGGCGCCGCCAGGACGGCGGGAGCGGCGCCCTCGCTCCTCAGGAAGCGTCGCTCCCGGGCGGCGCGTCGCGACAGGGGTTCCGCGGCTTGGGCACGGCCTTGACCTCCAGGACGTCGAGCACGGGCGCCGCGGTGGCGGGCGCGTCGGGGACCCGTTTGTGTGCCAGGCAGTAGGCCACCGGCTCGACGCGCCGCCCCGGCTCCCACGCGCCGGGCCGGAGGTGTGCAGCCCGGGGCCGACGGCTCGACGTGTCGACGGTCGGAACACCCACCGGCCTGCTGTCCCGTCCGGGCCCGCGCCCGACGGCCAGAGGCGGGAGCCGCCCGGTTGCAGCTGGCAGCCGGGTGCGAAACCCTTGAAAGTGAGGCCATTTGGGCCCTGCCGATCGTGAACATCACGGTGAGACCCGTGAGCACGGCGCACGCGCGGGGACTCAGCTCCGCTGGAAGAACTCCAGCTCGGCCAGGGCGAGATGGCGGTCGCCGTCCAGGCCGGCGGGGGAGTCGAGGGTCAGGCGGACGGTGGTGGCGTCGCTGATGCCGGTGGGGAAGGTCTGCGGGCCGGGCTTGTCGACCAGGGTCAGCTTCTCGACCGTCTTCCGGCCGTCCGAGGCCGTCACCTCCAGGTCGATCCGCAGGGCCCGGCCCTCGCGGGTGTAGTCCTCGGGCGAGGTCGAGGCGCCGTTGGTGACGATCACGGCCACCAGGCGGAAGGGCTTGGCGAAGGTGTAGGTGAGCGAGGCGCCGGGGCCCGGTGCGCCCCAGTAGCGGTTGCTGAGCCCGTCCGTGGCGTTGCCGGCCGGGTGGCCGGGTACCTCGGCACTCGCCTCCACGCGGACCGGGGTCACCGGCTTGCTCTTGCCCAGTTTGTCCCGGGTGTCCTCGATCAGGTGCCGGCCGGCCGGCAGCAGCAGGAAGCCGCCCGCGCACAGGGCCAGCACCACGGCCAGGATCACCAGGAAGCGCGTCGTCCGCCCCGAACCGGCCCGGGTGCGGCGGCGCAAGGGCCGGATCCTCCGCCACCAGGGGAGCGGCGGCGGGGCCGTACCGGGCGTGAGCGGGGTCGCGCAGCGGCGGGAGAAACGGCGGTCGGGCGGGTTGGGCGTGCCGCAGGAGGGACAGGGTGTCCCGGCGGCGTCCTCGTCCACCGGGACCGGCCGGACGACCGGACGCGGTGCGACGGCCTTCGCCGGCCGCACGGGCTGTGGCGAGTCGGGGGGAGGAGGGTCGGCGGGGCGAGGGGGCTCGGCAGGAGGTGAGGGGGCAGGTGGTGAGGGTTCGGAGGGAGGCGAGGGGTCGGGTGGGGAAGGTTCGGAGGGAAGTGAGGGGTCGGCAGCAGGGGCCGCCGGGGTGTCCGACCAGTCCAGGTACGAGCCGCAGTTGCCGCAGAAGCTGTCCGTCGGGCCGTTGGACGCCCCGCACGCGGGACACTCGCGCATCACTGTCACCCCTCTTCACTCGTGGGCGGTCCCGGTAGGACCTCCACCCGGCAGACCGTGTGGACCGGGCACAGGCGCCGGACCAGCGCGCGGACCCGGTCCGCGTCGACCTCGTGCGCAGCGTCCACCTCGTGCGCCGCGTCCACCGCTCCGCCCTGCCGAGGCCACACCCGGACGACCACCTCGTCGGCCGGGGCGGGCGGCAGCGCGCCACCGGCCGTGCTCGACCAGGCGGCCCCGCCGTCCCCGGCGATCTCGGCGGACACGCCCAGCACCAGGCGCAGGGCCTCGACCAGGCCGCGCCGGGTGCCGCTCCAGCGGTGCAGTTCCACCGCGCGGGCGACCGCCTCGCGGCGCAGCGCCAGCGGCCAGCGCGGGTCGTCGGTGCCGCCCACCCAGGTGGCGAGCCAGGCCAGGAAGTCGGCCGGCGCCAGTCGCGGATCGAAGTACGAGGGCAGGTTGTCGAGGGTGGTGAACACCGGGGCCAGGACGGTGTCCAGCCCCGCCGTGAACCGTTGCGCGAAGTCGTCGTCGGCGTACAGCGCGGGCAGCTGCTCGCCGATCGGGTGCCGACTGGGCAGGTCAGGGACGGCGGCCCGGCTCATCCGCGCACCTCCGGCTCCCGCGCGGTCACGACCACCTGGTGCTGGTAGGAGAAGACCAGCGCGCCCGCGCCGACGTCGATCCGGTCCACCGGGGCGCCGCGCCGACCCGTCACCGGGTCGGCGGCGAACAGCCGGATCTCCTCCACCACCACCTCCCCGACGGCGCGTTGCAGCACGCCGAACAGCTCCCCGTACTGCACGGGCCGCCCGAACGGCCGGCCCGTTCCGCCGGGTCCGCCGCGCAGGGGGTCGAGGTGCCGGTAGAGCGCGTCGAGCGCCGCGTCGCGCACCCGGTCGGCGTCCGCGGCCGGTGCCGAGAGCCGGGCGACGACGGTGACGCCCTGGTAGAACGGCGGCTCGACGAGGAGCCGGGTGCCGATCAGGCGCCGCTCGTCGAGGGCCGCGGTGATCCTGGCGAGGACCTGGTCGGACGGGATCAGCTGTTCGAAGCGCAGCCGGCCGCCCTCGTCGGCCACCGCGTCCGGTACCACCAGGACCCGTACCGCGCCCGCACCCGCGTCCAGGTCGGGCAGGCAGCGAACCCGGCGCACCGAGGGTGCCGCCTGCCGGGCGATGACCTCGTAGTCCTCGGCGGTCACCGCGCGCTCCTGCATGCGCAGCGTCTCCGGTGCCCGTAACTTGGCGTTGTCGACGGTCTCCCCGGCGACACCGCCGCGCGCCGCCTCCCGGTTGACGACCCGGGCGATGTACGGGACGGAGCTGCGCAGGACGGAGACCGCGCCGCGGGAGACGTTGCCCGCCGGGCCGCCGCCGGTGCGGTAGTGGGCCACGCGGATCCGGGCGCCCTTGGCCGGTACGGCCCCGCACGGACGCAGGGTGCCGTCGGCCTCGCGCAGCACCGGCGGGAACGCGAACTCGCCGGTGGTGGCGTCCACCCGGACGTGCCGGTCGGCCGGTCCCGAGTGCCCGAAGTGCTCCACCACCTCCCAGCGCTGCCAGCCGTCCGGCGAGGACACCTCCACCACCGGGGGTTCCCCGTCGAGCAGCACGGGCGGGCGGCCGAGCCGGAAGGACTGCCCCGCCACCCCCTCCGACACGCCGAGCGGTACGTCGGTCACCCGCTCGGCGTGCTCCACGGCCGTCGTGCCGCCGACGGTGAAGACGGCGGCCTCGCGCACCGTCGGCGACTCGGAGTAGAACGGCTGCCCCGGCTCCGCCTCGGTGACCCGGCAGCGCAGCCAGCCCGCCCGGGTCCCGTTGACCAGCGACGCCGTATGTCCGGCCGGAACGTACACGATGACCTCACCGGGCCGGTTCAACCCGCCGGTGGTGTCGGAGCCGGTCTCGCAGCGCTGCCACCGGCCGCCGTCCCACGCCTCCCACACCAGCGGGGGCTGGCGCGGGTCGACGCCGACGCCCTCGACGCGGCTGTCCAGGCGGACCGCGACCACGCAGCGCGGCACCGCCGTCGGCAGGCCGAACAGCAGTGCGTCGCCGGGCTCGGGCGCGGCCTGGAAGCACGGGACGTCCCGGCCCTCGGCCAGCGCACCCGTCCGGTCGGTCTGCTCACCGGTGCGGGGCGCGGTGACCAGCCGGGTCAGCTCGCTCGGCACGATGCGCAGGTCGTCGGTGGTGGCGAAGACCACGGCCGCCTCGGTCTCGCCGGCCGCGGTCGTCACCTCGGTGCCCGCGGGCAGCGTCACCGTCTCCGGTTGGGGGGCCGACAGCCAGAAGTCGACCTCGGCGACGGCCGCCGACGGCGGGTACAGCCGGATGCCCAACAGGTCCAGGAAGGCCAGGTAGTTCTTGTCCGGGACCCGGTTCAGCCGGTACAGCAGCTGGTCCACGAGATAGGCGAAGGTCTCGATCAGGGTGACGCCCGGGTCGGAGACGTTGTGGTCGGTCCACTCCGGGGCGCGCTGCTGCACGTACCGCTTCGCCTCGTCGACGAGCTGCTGGAACCGTCGGTCGTCCAGGTTGGGGGAGGGCAGGGCCATCAGTCCGCGACCGTTTCCTCGGTCCCCTCCTCGGAGGGGATCGTGTAGAAGGGGAAGACCAGGTTGCGCCGGTCGTTGGTGGTGCGCACCGTGTAGCGCACGTCGATGTAGAGGGTGGCCGTCTCCACCGCGTCGAAGGCCACGACGACCTCGTCCACCGCGATCCTCGGCTCCCAGCGCTCCAGCGCCTCGCGCACCTGCTGGGCGATCCGCCCGGCGGTGACGCCGTCGCCGGGGGCGAAGACGTACTCGTGGATGCCGCAGCCGAAGTCGGGCCGCATCGGTCGCTCGCCGGGCGCGGTGCCCAGCACGAGGCGGATGGCTTCCTCCAGTTCCCGCTCCCGCTCGACCATGGCGATCCCGCCGGTCGGCCCGACCCGCAGCGGGAACGCCCAGCCGCGCCCGATGAACCGATCACCCATCACAGACCTCCGATCAGCACGTCCGGCGCACCGGTCAGGACGGTCGCGCCGCACGCCGCCCGGTCGCGGGCCCGCGCGGCGGGCAGTCCGCCGATAAGCACCGCACCCCCGGTGACGGCGGCCGGGTTCGGCACCAGCACGTTCCCCGGCCCCAGGGCCGCGTGCGGCGGTACCGGGCAGACGTGCAGGCTGCCCACCACGGCGGCGGGC
>NZ_JZWY01000834.1:0-11067 GCF_000966955.1 Streptomyces sp. NRRL S-495 | reverse complement strand
GGCGGGAGCGGGGGCGGGGGCGGGCGTCGGGAGCGGCTCAGACATGGCGGTTCTCCGTGGTCAGGGTGTGGATGAGGAGCAGCAGCTCGGCGGTGTCGGCCGGGGCGCCGAGGACGATCACCTTGAGGGTCGAGCGCTCCTCGTTGTGCAGCGTCTCGATCCGCAGCGGCACACCGCCGCCGCGCGGGCCCGAGACCGCCGCGAGCAGGGTGTTCGACAGCCGCGCGGCCTCCCGGAGGCCGATGGCGTCGATCTGCACCACGACGGACGCCTCGGCGTGCAGCGGACCCGGGGCCGCCGGCGGCGGGGCCTCGGACCCGGGGGCGGCGCCGGGGCCGCCAGGGCCGTCGGAGCCGTCGGCACCGGGGCCGCCGGCGAAGGACTCGAAGTCGCGGCGGGCGATCCGGTACTGCTTGCCGATCCTGGTGGCCCGCAGCCGGCCGTCGCGGACGTAGCCGCGGACCGTCCGGACGTGCAGTCCGAGCAGTTCGGCAACCTGCTCGACCGAGAAGTACTCCGGGGGGTGCTCCGGCACCGGCCGCCTCCTTCGCCTTGTCGCTTCGTTACGCAAACTACCATGACACAGGGTGCGATAGGGAAGGATAGGGAAGGGCGTCCGGTGAGCGGTGCAGCCGACCGTCAGGACTTCGTCAACGCGGCGCTGCATTCGGTCAACGCTGCGTCAGGAAGGTTCTCCGTCCGACCACCACGGTCCTAGCGTCGGAGGTGCAGTTCCGGCAGGCCCCTCTCCACCACTCGGGAGCACCCGCATGGCCCGCGTCGTCGTCTGGCACGTCCCGGTCACCGTCACCCGACGGACCACCTCCCTCCGCCTCTTCCGCCTGCGCGACGGGCGCCGCTGCGCCGTCGGCTTCAGCTCCGCGGGCGCGCTCGCCGAGCTGCTCGGCCCGGAGCAGGCCGCCGTCGAACTCGGCGAACCGGCCCTGCGGGCGCTCACCGCGCCGCTCGGTGTCGACGAGCTCGTCCTGGACCCGCGACTGGTCGCCGCACCGGTCGTCACCCCGGCCGTCGCACCGACTCCTGGCGATCCGTCCGCCGACGGCGCCACCCGCCCGGTCGCCGGGCGCCCCACCACCCGGTCCGGTGCGCAGCTGCAGCGCCGGTGAGCGCACTCCATCTGGTCCCCGAGGCGCCCCGGCCCGAGCCGGCCCGGCCGCTCCAGGCCCTCGCCCGGGTGAGCTTCGGCCCCGTCCCGCTCGACTTCGACCGGCTGGTCGCCGAACTCCCGGCGGTGCAGAGCGGGTTGGCGCTGGCCGGCGGCGCCGACCTGGAACTCCGGCTCGCCTGCACGGGACCCGAGGAGCTGCGCGCCGTCTCGGCCGCGCTGCTCCGGGCCGGTGCGGCCCATGTCCACGTCGATCTGGTGCTCCGCGCGCTCGTCCCGGCCCGGCCGACCCTGCGGCCGGTGCCCTGAGGGCGTGCCTTCGGACCCGCCCCAGGACCCCCGGGGGCCCGGGTCGGTGCACCCGGGCCCCCGGGTCGCGGCGCTCCCGGGGGCCGGTCAGCCGATGCCCTGGCGGTCCGGGCGCAGGGCGAAGGCCCGGACCTCGGGGTCGCCCTGCTCCTGGGTCACCGCGCGGACCAACAGGACCTGCTGTTCCAGGAGTTCGGGCCGGCGCCGGTCCGGGGCGATGCGCAGCAGGTCGTCCAGCGCGGCGGTCAGGCGGCGGGTCACCTGGGGGTGGCCCGCGCCGCAGAGTCGGATCTCGGTGAAGGCGAGGTCGACGATGCTCGACCAGCCAGGCACCGGTTCGACCAGCCGGACCGCACCGTTCCGGTCGCGGTGGCAGAGGTCGCCGAAGCTCTCGTTGAGGAGCATCGCGAGCAGTTGGTGGATCCGGTCGACGGCCTGCACGGCGGTGGTCGGGTCGTTGACGGCGGGCGAGAGCGCGCGGATCGCGATGTCCACGAGCTGGCGGAAGCCGAAGCTCAGGTCCTGGTGCATGGTGCGGTCGACGCCGACGTTGAGCGCCTGGGCGATCCGCCGCGAGCGCGGCGGGCGCTCGCCGGCCACCCGGACGATCGGGGCCCCGGGGGCGATGAAGTCGCCGATCCTCGGCACCAGGTGCAGCACCGCGTCGTGCTTGCGGGCGATCCGCAGCAACCGCCCGATGTTCACGTCCCGCAGCACGCCGGAGCGCCCCTCGTGGAGCAGGGTGTACGCGTCGGCGGGCGCGGGCGGCGGCGCGGGTCCGGCCGGCATCAGCCGGTACTGGAGCAGGACGGTCATCGACTCGTTGGCCACCCGGTCGATCACGTGCGGGACGCGCAGCAGCCGCATGGTGGACTGCACGTAGAGCACGAACAGGCCGAGGCTGAGCACGACCAGGAGCACGGCCACCACGCTGGAGAAGACCGGCACCGAGGTGAGCTTGGCCGGGTCGGTGGAGTCGTCGTAGCTGAACTGGACCAGCAGCGCGAAGAGGAAGGTGGCCAGGCAGACCGAGAAGGCGGCCTTGGTCAGCCGGCTGCGGACGTAGAGCCGCAGCACCCGCGGGGAGAACTGGCTGGCGGCCATCTGCAGGGCCACCAGGGAGATCGAGAAGACCACGCCGATGAACGTCAGCATCGCCGAACTCACCGTGGACACCACGGACTTGGCAGCACTGTTGAAGCGCAGCAGCTCGTCCACCGAGCCGGTGTCGGCAACGCTCTGGCTGACCACCGCCTCGTCGAGCTCGGCGGTCAGCCCGGCCAGCAGCACGGCGGCGACGCAGGCGAGCAGCGGGGCGAACCAGAACGACTCGCGCAGGTGCTCGCGCAGCGGGGAGAGCGGGCGGTAGCGGACCGGCGGCCGCGGCCCGGTCTGGCGGTCGGTCATCGCCCCAGGCTAGGTGCCCGTCCGCGGCGCCCCCGGCACGCCACGCAGCGCGCACCACGCAGCGGTATTTCTATGCGCTCCAGCCGATTTCTATAAATCGGGATGCCCTCCATATTGCACGAGTACGGACCGAGGCTCAATTCGCGCTCAAATAGCGGAACTACCCGCGAGTCACGTAACGGGCACATGAACACATGGCCTCCTACCTGCGGGAATATCCCGCGAAGTAGGTAAACATTCAGTAATGAAATCTGTGCAGAGGTCTATGAATACGCCTACTGTGTGGCAACTCTCCGCGCTCCGCACCGCCGGAGCCCCCACAGCACAGAGAGATTGCGAATGGCCTCCCTCAACCAGCTCTCCCCGCCCGGATCGAGCACCGGCACCACCGGCACCACCACCCACCGGTCGCTCCGGCGCGAGGTCGGCCTGATCGGCCTCATGTGGGCCTCGGTCGGATCGATCATCGGCTCGGGTTGGCTCTACGGAGCCAAGAACGCCGTGGTCGTCGCCGGCCCGGCGGCGCTCATCGCCTGGGGCATCGGCGCGGTCGCGATCGTCCTGCTGGCCTTCGTGCACGCCGAGCTCGGCGGCATGTTCCCGGTCGCCGGCGGCACGGCGCGCTACCCGCACTACGCCTTCGGCGGCCTGGCGGGCATGTCGTTCGGCTGGTTCTCCTGGCTCCAGGCCGCCACCGTCGCCCCGATCGAGGTCGAGGCGATGATCGGCTACGCGGGGCACTGGGAGTTCGCGAAGAGCCTCCTCAACGACAACGGCACCCTCACCGCCAGCGGCTTCGTGGTCGCCGTCCTGCTGATGGGCCTGTTCGTCGCGGTCAACTTCCTCGGTGTCCGGGTGCTCGCCCGCACCAACAGCGCCACCACCTGGCTGAAGATCTTCGTCCCGCTGTTCGCGATCTTCGTGCTCGCCGTGACCAACTTCCACGGCTCCAACTTCAGCTCGCACGGCTTCGCCCCGTTCGGCGTCAAGGGCGTGCTCACCGCGGTCAGCGCCAGCGGCATCATCTTCGCCCTGCTGGGCTTCGAGCAGGCGATCCAGCTGGCCGGCGAGAGCAAGAACCCCAAGCGCGACATCCCCCGCGCCGTGCTCGGCTCGGTCGCCATCGGCACCGTGATCTACGTCCTGCTGCAGGTCGTCTTCATCGCCGCGCTGCCCGCTGCCTCCTTCGCCAACGGCTGGGACAAGCTGGACTTCCCCGGCATCGACGGCCCGTTCGCCGGCCTCGCCACCGTGGTCGGCCTGGGCTGGCTGGCCTGGGTGCTGTACTTCGACGCCATCGTCTCCCCCGGCGGCACCGGCCTCATCTACACCACCTCGACCTCGCGCATCGCGTACGGCCTGAGCAAGAACGGCTACGCGCCGCAGCTCTTCGAGCGCGTCGACAAGCGCGGCACCCCGTGGTTCGGCCTGGTCATGTCGTTCGTCACCGGTGTCATCTGCTTCCTGCCCTTCCCGAGCTGGCAGGAGCTGGTCGGCTTCATCGTCTCCGCCAGCGTGCTGATGTACGCCGGCGCCCCGCTGGCCTTCGGCGCGCTGCGCCGCCGGCTGCCGCACCGCGAGCGCTCGTACCGCCTGCCCGGCGGCGCGGTCATCGCCCCGGCCTCCTTCGTGGTCTCCAGCCTGATCATCTACTGGTCCGGCTGGCACACCCTCTCCCGCCTGGGCATCGCCATCGTGGTCGGCTACGTCCTGCTCGGCAGCTACGCCGCCTACGCCACCCGCAAGGGCCTGCCGAACGCCCCCCGCCTGGACCTGCGGGCCGCCCAGTGGCTGCCGGTCTACCTGCTCGGCCTCGGCCTGGTCTCCTGGCAGGGCGGCTTCGGCGAAGGCACGGGCCGGATCCCGATGTGGTGGGACATGGCCGCGGTCGCCGTGTTCTCGCTGGCGATCTACTACTGGGCGATCCGGGTCGCCCTGCCCGCCGAGGTCATCGAGCAGAACATCGAGGACGTCGAGGTGGTCGACGCGGGCGGCCACTGACCCCCGCCGCTCCGCAGCACGGGCCCGCCGGTACGCACCGGCGGGCCCGTTCCGCTGTCCCGGCCCGACTACAGCGAGAGCACCTCGCGCAGGGCCCGCTCGACCACCCCGTCCGGGTCCTCGGCGGGGCCCTCGGAGCGCCAGGCCACGAAGCCGTCCGGGCGGACGAGCAGGGCGCCGTCGGGGCCGATGCCGTGCAGGGCGGCGAAGTCCTCGCCCGGCTCGGGCGCCAGGTCGTCCTCGCCGTCCGCGCCGATCCGGAACGCCTCCAGCGGCACGGCCAGCCGGTCCGCCGCCCGGCGGGCGCCCTCCTGCCAGGCGGTTCCCGCCGAACCGGTCAGCAGCACCATGGTCTGCTCGTACAGGTCGAGGGTGGAGAGCCGGACCCCGGCCCGCCGCACCCACTGGTGCGGCGCCCGGCTGCCCGGTTCGCCCGCCGACTCGAAGGCCTCCGGGACCACCGGGCCCCGCGGATCGGTGCCGGTCACCGCGCCCTGCGGGTAGCGGTAGCCGAGCGCCACCGCCAGCACCCCGGCCTGCCGGCCGACGCCCGGCACCACCGCGTAGCCCGGGTGGCTGTGCTCGGCGGAACGGGCCGAGGCCCGCTCGCTGGTCACCCGCGCCACCGGGCGGCGCTCCTGCCCGTAGGTGTCCAGCAGGCCGGGGCCGGCCCAGCCGCAGAGCACCGCGGCGAGCTTCCAGGCCAGGTTGTGCGCGTCCTGGATGCCGGTGTTCGAGCCGAACGCCCCGGTCGGGGACATCTCGTGCGCCGAGTCCCCGGCCAGGAACACCCGCCCGGAGGAGTAGCTCTCGGCCACCCGCTCGGCCGCGTGCCACGGCGCCCTGCCGGTCACCTCCACGTCGAGCTCCGGCATCCCGACGGCGGCCCGGATGTGCCGGGCGCAGCGCTCGTCGGTGAACGCCTCCAGCGGCTCGCCGTGCTCCGGGTGCCACGGCGCGTGGAACACCCACTCCTCCCGGTTGTCGACCGGCAGGAGGGCGCCGTCCGCCTCGGGGTTCGTCAGGTAGCAGGCGATGAAGTGGCGGTCGCCGACCACCTCGGCCAGCCGCTTCGCCCGGAAGGTGATGCTGACGTTGTGGAACAGCTCGCCCTTGCCGGTCTGGCCGATGCCCAGCTCGGTGCGGGCCGGGCTGCGCGGGCCGTCCGCCGCGACCAGGTACTGCGCCCGGACGGTCCGCTCCTCCCCGGTCTCCCGGCTGCGCAGCAGTGCCGTCACCCCCTCGGCGTCCTGCTCGAAGGAGAGCAGCTCGGTGCCGAAGCGGATGTCCGCGCCCAGGTCCCGGGCGGCGTGGCGCAGCACCGGCTCCAGGTCGTTCTGGCTGCACAGGCACCAGGAGCTGGGGCTGAAGCGGGCCAGCCGCCCGCCCGGGTCGATCTCGCGGAACAGCCACTCCTGCTCCTCGCCGGTCAGCGAGGGGGCCTGCAGGATGCCGTGGTTCGGGGCCAGCACGGACGCCGCCTCGCGGATCGCCGCCTCGATGCCGGCCACCCGGTACAGCTCCATCGTCCGGACGTTGTTGCCTCGGCCACGCGGGTGACGCGAGGTGTCGGCGTGCTTCTCGACCAGCAGGTGCCTGACACCCAGTCGGCCCAGGAAGAGTGCGGCCGACAGCCCGACCAACGAGCCGCCGACGATCAGGACCGGTACCCGGTCGTCCACCTTCGGATTCATCAATTGCTCCAGCCTGTACGGGAGTTCGGGGCCGAATGCGGGGCTCGGCGCGACCCTCGGAGGGGCCCGCGGACACGGCGGCCCGGTCCTACCGTCCCCCGCGGCGGGGCCGTTCTGGCGCTTCATCGCTCGGATGGCCCGCATGGCTCGCGCCACCCGGGAGCACCGCGCACGATCGACCTCAGACCTGGTGGCCGACGCCACCTCAGCTCCCCTCCCCGCCGGAGACCGCCCAGCGCTCCGGCACCGGAGCCGCCGCACGCGGCCCCCGACGCGTGCGGCCCGAAGCAGAAAGTGGACCATGACGACTCTGTCCGAACCGCCCGCGCGGCAGCACTCCGCCTCCGACACCCGGCTGCGAGTAGTGCTGATGCTGGAGATCCAGGACGGCGCCCAGCAGCGCTTCATGGACGTCTACGAGCAGCTCCGCCACCAGGTCGCCACCGTGCCCGGCCACGTCAGCGACCAGCTCTGCCAGTCCATCAACGACCCCCGGCAGTGGCTCATCACCAGTGAGTGGGAGGACCAGGAGACCTTCCTGGAGTGGGTGGACAGCCCGGCCCACCGCGAGATGGTCAAGCCGATGCACGGCTGCGTCAGCGACACCTTCCGCTCGATGCGCTACACGATCCTCCGCGAGACCTCCGCCGCCGGCGCCACCGGCACCCGGGCCCCGGACGAGGTGCCGGCCGGTCTGCCGCGCACCGCCCCGTCCGGGCAGGCCGGCCCGCCCAAGGCCGACCCCGGCCCGGACGGCGTGGTCCGGCACGCGCTCACCTTCACCGTGAAGCCCGGCAGCGAGCCCGAGGTGGCCCGGATCCTGTCCGGCTACGCCTCCCCCCGGGCCGAGGTCGACGCGACCACCCGGCTGCGCCGCACCTCGCTGTTCATGCACGGCAACCGCGTCGTCCGCGCGGTCGAGGTGATCGGCATCCTCGGCGACGCGCTGCGGCACGTCGCCATGCAGCCCGAGGTGCGGGCCGTCGAGGAGGCGATCAACCCGCACCTGGAGGAGGCCCGCCAGCTGGGCGACCCGCAGGCGGCGCGCGCCTTCTTCGCCCGGGCCGCGCTGCCCGCCGCGAACCAGGCCGTGGCCGGCACCCCCGCCGCCGGACGGCCGCACCGGCACGCCGTGCTGTACCCGGTGAAGCCCGGCAACGGCCAGGCGGTCACCGACCTCCTCGCCGAGTACGACGAGCTCGCCACCGTCGACCCGACCGGCCCGGTCGCGACCAGCACCGTGTTCCACCGGGACGACGTCGTGGTCCGGCTGGTGGACCTGCGGGTGCCGCCGGAGGCGGACCCGGCGGCGGCGCTCGGCATCGCCGGCGAGCGCGAGGCCGCCGTCCTGGGCCGGCTACTCGAACTCGGCCCCGAGGTCGACCTGCGGACCGACGCCGGACTGCGCGCCTTCCTCGCCGCGCGCGCCATGAACCCGGTCACCGACCGCACCTCGCAGGACGCCTGACGCTACGTCACGTCAGGCAGTACTCGGCAGAACACGGCAGAACACGGCAGAACAGGCAGCCCACCCGGTAGCACACCCGGCAAGAAGGAAGAAACCATGTCCACGCAGTACCCACGGATCGTGAACGTCTCCGAGGCCCCGGAGAACCGCCGGCGCGGCGGCGACCTGCGCGCCATGCTCACCCCGGCCACCTGCGGCGCCACCAGCGGGTTCATGGGGCTGGCCATCGTGCAGCCCGGCGAGCGGATCGGCGAGCACTACCACCCGTACTCCGAGGAGTTCGTCTTCGTCGTCACCGGCGACCTGGAGGTGGACCTGGACGGCGAGACCCGGATCCTCAAGCCCGAACAGGGGCTGATGATCCCGATCGACATGCGCCACCGGTTCCGCAACGTCGGCGACACCGTGGCCAAGATGGTCTTCCACCTCGGCCCGCTGGCACCGCGCCCCGAACTCGGCCACGTGGACACCGAGGAGACCGGGGCGGCGGTCAACGCCGGGCCGCCGGAACACGCCAAGGTGGCTTCATGAGTCGGCGACGGGTCGCCGTCACCGGAATCGGCGTGGTCGCGCCCGGTGGGGTCGGGGTCCCGGCGTTCTGGGACCTCCTCACCTCCGGGCGGACGGCGACCCGCGGCATCACCCTCTTCGACCCCGCCGGGTTCCGCTCCCGGATCGCCGCCGAGTGCGACTTCGACCCGGCGGCCCACGGGCTCGGCCCGGACGACGTCCAACGGGCCGACCGCTACGTCCAGTTCGCGATGGTGGCGGCGGACGAGGCGATCAGCGACGCCGGACTCGACCTGGCCGCCGAGGACCCGTGGCGGATCGGCGTCTCGCTCGGCACCGCCGTCGGCGGCACCACCCGGCTGGAGCACGACTACGCCCTGGTCAGCGCCGGCGGCGCCCGCTGGGACGTCGACCACCGGCTGGCCGAACCGCAGCTGCACCGGGCCTTCGCGCCCAGCACGCTCGCCTCGGCGGTCGCCGAGCGGACCGGCGCCCACGGACCGGTGCAGACCGTCTCCACCGGCTGCACCTCCGGCCTGGACGCCATCGGCTACGCCTTCCAGACGGTCGAGGACGGCCGGGCCGACATCTGCATCACCGGGGCCTCGGACTCGCCGATCTCGCCGATCACCGTCGCCTGCTTCGACGCCATCAAGGCCACCAGCGAACGCAACGACGACCCGGCACACGCCTCCCGGCCGTTCGACGCCCACCGGGACGGCTTCGTACTCGGCGAGGGCGGCGCCGTCCTGGTGCTGGAGGAACTGGAGCACGCCCGGCGGCGCGGCGCCCGGATCTACGGCGAGATCGGGGGCTTCGCTACCTTCGGCAACGCCTACCACATGACCGGCCTCACCCAGGAGGGGCTGGAGATGTCCCGGGCGATCGACCAGGCGCTCGCCCACGCCCGGGTCGACCGCACCGACGTCGACTACGTCAACGCGCACGGCTCGGGCACCAAGCAGAACGACCGGCACGAGACGGCGGCCGTGAAGCGCTCGCTCGGCGAGCACGCCTACCGGACGCCGATGAGCTCGATCAAGTCGATGGTCGGGCACTCGCTCGGCGCGATCGGCGCGATCGAGGTGGTCGCCTGCACCCTCGCGCTGGACCGCGGTGTGGTGCCGCCGACCGCCAACTACGAGACACCCGACCCGGAGTGCGACCTGGACTACGTGCCGCGCACCGCCCGGGAGACCCCGCTGCGCCACATCCTCTCGGTCGGCAGCGGCTTCGGCGGATTCCAGTCCGCCGTCGTGCTCACGAGAACGGGGTGAGATCCATGACGTCACGTCAACAGGAACGCCGGGCGGTGATCACCGGCCTGGGTGTGGTGGCACCGAACGGCGTCGGAGCCGATGCCTTCTGGAAGGCCACCCGGCAGGGCGTGAGCGTCCTCGACCGGATATCCCGTGAGGGCTGTGCGGACCTCCCGCTGCGCATCGCGGGCCAGGTGCGGGACTTCGACCCGCAGGCCGTCATCGACAGCCGCTACCTGGTGCAGACCGACCGGTTCACGCACTACGCGATGGCCGCCGCCGACCAGGCGGTGGCGGACGCCGGATTCGTCGCCGATCCCGAACACCCCTACGCGGTCGGCGTGGTGACCGCGGCCGGCTCCGGCGGCGGCGAGTTCGGCCAGGGCGAGCTCCAGCAACTGTGGGGCAAGGGACCGCAGTTCGTCGGCCCCTACCAGTCCATCGCCTGGTTCTACGCGGCCAGCACCGGCCAGGTGTCGATCCGCGGCGGCTACAAGGGCCCGTGCGGGGTGGTGGCCAGCGACGAGGCCGGCGGGCTGGACGCGATCGCCCACGCCGCCCGGTCCGTCGCGCACGGCACCGACGCGGTGGTGGTCGGCGCCGCCGAGGCCCCGCTCGCGCCGTACTCGATGGTCTGCCAGCTCGGCTACCCCGAACTGAGCCTGGTCGACCGGCCCGACCGGGCCTACCTGCCGTTCTCCCCCGACGCGGCCGGCTTCGCCCCCGCCGAGGGCGGCGCGATGCTGCTGCTGGAGGACGAGGCCACCGCCCGCCGCCGCGGGGCCGCCGTCCGGGCGTACGTCGCCGGGCACGGCGCCACCTTCACCGGCGCCTCCCGCTGGGCGGAGTCCCGCGAGGGCCTGGCGGCCGCGATCCGGATCGCCCTCGACCGGGCCCGGATCTCGCCGGAGGAGGTGGACGTGGTCTTCGCCGACGCCCTCGGCATCCCGGCCGCGGACCGCGCCGAGGCGCTCGCGCTGGCGGACGCGCTCGGCCCGTACGCCGAGCGGGTACCGGTCACCGCCCCCAAGTCCGGTACCGGGCGGGCCTACTGCGGCGCACCGCCGCTGGACACGGTCGCCGCCGTGCTCGCCATGGAGGACGGCGTACTGCCGCCCACCCCGAATGTCACCGAGGTCGCCCACGACCTGGCCCTGGTGACCGGCCGCGCCCGCCCGGCCGAACTGCGCACCGCCCTGGTGCTCAGCCGCGGGCTGATGGGCTCCAACTCGGCGCTGGTGCTGCGGCGCGGCGAACCGGACTGACCCGCCGCCGGTCCGCCCGCCCACGGCC
>NZ_JZWY01000833.1:0-2665 GCF_000966955.1 Streptomyces sp. NRRL S-495 | reverse complement strand
CCCGCGCCGCCGCCCCGCAGGCGGCCACCGCGACCCCCTCCGCCCGCCGGACCGGCACCGGCACGTCCTCCGCCGCGCCCGACCACCTGGCGTCCACCGGCGGCAACGACGCCACCGCCCCGCTCGCCGCCGGCGCCGCGGCCCTGGTGGCCGGCGGCGCCTTCGCCCTCTGGGGCACCCGCCGCCCTTCGCCCTCGGGGCACCCGCCGCCCCGCACCGCGGTCGCGGCCCACGCCCGCCGCCACTGACCCCTGGTCCGCTGTCCGTGCGGGAGTGCCACCTGCGGCACTCCCGCACCGTGACCGTGCCAATGCGGACGGTTGGTTCACATGCGCGTTACATGAGAGGAACAACCGGGAAACGGCGCCTTGCAACGCTACGCGGGCACCCACCACCCAGTTTGCGAGGTACACCGCCGTGGCAATCAAGGCCGAGTACATCTGGATCGACGGCACCAAGCCGACCGCCAAGCTCCGCTCCAAGACTCGTGTCCTGCCGAACGCGGACAAGATCCCCACCTGGGGCTTCGACGGTTCCTCGACCAACCAGGCCGAGGGTCACGCCTCGGACCGCGTGCTCGAGCCGGTCCGGGTCACCAAGGACCCGATCCGCGGCGGCGACAACATCCTCGTCCTCTGCGAGGTCAACGAGACCGACGGCACCCCGCACGAGTCCAACACCCGCGCCCTGCTGCGCGGTGTCGCGGAGCAGTTCGCGGACCAGGAGTCGATCTTCGGCATCGAGCAGGAGTACACCTTCTTCAAGGGCTCCCGCCCGCTCGGCTTCCCCGAGGGCGGCTTCCCGGCCCCGCAGGGCGGCTACTACTGCGGTGTCGGCGCCGAGGAGGTCTTCGGCCGCGAGATCGTCGAGCTGCACCTGGACCGCTGCATCGACGCCGGCCTCGCCATCTGCGGCATCAACGCCGAGGTCATGCCCGGCCAGTGGGAGTTCCAGATCGGCCCGGTCGACGCCCTGACCGTCTCCGACGACATGTGGATCGCCCGCTACCTGCTCTACCGCACCGCCGAGGAGTTCGGCATCGACGCCACCCTCGACGCGAAGCCGGCCCGCGGCGACTGGAACGGTGCGGGCGCGCACACCAACTTCTCCACCAAGGCGATGCGCGAGGGCTACGACGCGATCATCACCGCGTGCGAGTCGCTCGGCGCCTCCCAGGAGCTGGTCCTGGAGCACGTCACCCAGTACGGCGCCGACATCGAGTCCCGCCTGACCGGCAAGCACGAGACCGCCCCGTGGAACGTCTACTCCTACGGTGTCTCGGACCGCGGCGCCTCGGTCCGCATCCCGTGGCAGGTCGAGGTCGAGCAGAAGGGTTACATCGAGGACCGTCGTCCGAACGCCAACGTCGACCCCTACGTTGTCACCCGCCTGCTGATCAACACCTGCTGCGCCGCCCTGGAGAAGGCCGGCCAGGTCTGATCCACGGCGATCCGCCGGTAGCACCACGCACCGCGTACGCCCGCAGGGCCTCCCCGTCGCACGGGGAGGCCCTGCGGGCGTTTCCGGCATCCGTCCACCCGGCGCGGTGTCCACCGCATGGCTTCACCGCAAGGCTTTACTGCATGGCTTCACCGCATGGCTTCACTGCTGGCCGAGGACCATCCACTTCTCCGGTTTCACCATGGGTTCGAAGCCGACCTTGGCGTAGACGGTGTGGGCGTCGGCGGTGGCGAGCAGCAGGCGGCGCAGGCCGTAGGGGGCGAGGTGGTCGCGGACGGCGGTGGCAAGGGCGGTGCCGAGGCCCCGGCCGCGGGCGGCCGGGGCGATGTAGACGTCGCAGAGCCAGGCGAAGGTGGCATGGTCGGTGACCACCCGGGCGTAGCCGATCTGGGTGCCGGAAGCGCTCTCGTAGACACCGAAGTTGAGCGAGCCGGCGATGGCGAGGTCCTGCTTCTCGCGGCTGCGGCCGAGTGCCCAGTAGGCGTCCTCGGACAGCCACCGGTGGATCAGCGCGGCGTCGAGGCGCGCGGGGTCGGTGGAGATCTCGTAGCCGTCCGGCAGTTCCGTGGTCATGGCCGGATCCAAGCAGAGCGGCCGCCGCCGGACCAGCGATTACCGGTCCGGCGGCGGCCCGGTAATCGCGGCCCGGTGCTCGCGGGCCGGTGATCACGGCCCGGTGCTCGCGGGCCGGGCCGGTCAGTGGACGGGGACGGCCTCCGTGGGCCGGCTGTGCCAGTTGGTGACGATCGGCTTGTCCACGTTGGTCGGGCCGATCGGCAGGCTGACCGGGTCGGGGTCCGGGTCGTTGACGCCGACGATGACGTCGGTGAACTGGATCGCCTGGTTGTCCTTGGTGGTCTTGGTCATGACGCCCGCGTAGGCGGCGTCCGACCCGCTGAGCTTGATCGGCTGGGCGGCGGTCTGCTCGGCCTTGGCCGCCTCGATGCCGCCCGAGCCGAAGGCGATCACGGGGCGGCGGGCGGGCAGGGTGCAGGTGACGCCGGGCTTGGCCTTGGCGGTGATCAGGATGTAGCCGCCCGCCTGGGACTCGGCCTTGGCGGTGAGGACGAGGTCCTTGGCGCCGCAGGTGCCGGCGGCCTGGGCGGGGGCGGAAGCGGAGGGCTTCCCGGTGGTGGTCGCGGTCGAGGGCGCGCCGGCGGGCGCGGAGGCCGGGGCCGGAGCGGAGGCCGCCGGAGTGGAAGCC
>NZ_JZWY01000832.1:0-11135 GCF_000966955.1 Streptomyces sp. NRRL S-495 | reverse complement strand
TCGCTGTTCTCCGGCCCGCAAGCGGTGGCGGTCACGGCGAGGGCCGCGACGGCGACGGCGGTGAGAACGAGACGGCGCGGGCGCATGGCGGATCCCCCAGGGTTGTGACTGCCGGTGTCGCTCACCGGCGCAGGACGACCGTACGCCGGGGTCGTTCACGGTCCGGTGCGGGAAATATCCCGATTCTGTTCCGGACCGCCCCGCACCCTCCCTCCCGCCGCAGAAAAGATGGTCAAGAAGCGCGCGGCGCGGGACCATTCGCGTCATGACCACCCTCCCGCTGCTCCTCCTCGACGTCGACGGCCCGCTGAACCCGTTCGCCGCCCAACCGCCGGAACAGCCCGCCGGATACGGCACCCACCACGTCCGCCCGGAGTTCCTGCTGGCGCGCTTCCCCGGACGGCCGACCGGGGAGGTCGATCCGATCCGGCTCTGGATCAACCCCGACCACGGCCCCCGACTCCTCGACCTGCCCTTCGAGTTGGTCTGGGCAACAGCCTGGAAGGGCGAGGCCAACACCTGGATCGCCCCGCTCGTCGGGCTGCCCGAACTCCCGTTCATCGCCTGGCCGGAGATGTTCCACGAGGACCCGGACGGCCTGCACTGGAAGACCAGGGTCCTGGTCGACTGGGCGGCCGGGCGCCCCTTCGTCTGGGTGGACGACGAGCTGGGCCCGCAGGACACCGAGTGGATAGCCGCCAACCACCCGGGCCCGGCGGCGACGTTCCGGATCCACCCCGGGGTCGGCCTGCGGGCCGAGGACTTCGACACCCTGCGGGAGTGGGCGCGGACCGAGCTGGGGGGCTGAGCGCGATGCTGGTCGCCGCGGTGGAGCGGCTGTGCCGGTACCCGGTGAAGTCGATGCTCGGTGAGGACCTCCGCGAGGCGGAGGTGTCGGAGCGCGGCATCGCCGGCGACCGCGCGTGGGCGCTGCTGGACGCCGACACCGGACGGGTGGTGAGCGCCAAGCACCCGCGGCTGTGGGCGGGCGTCCTCGGGTTCACGGCGGTCACCGGGCCGGGTGGCCGGGTGGCCGTGCTCGGTCCGGACGGCGAGCTCGTCGACGAGGGCGGGCTCTCGGAGCGGCTGGGCCGCAAGGTCCGGCTGGTGGACGTGCCGCCGCCGGGCGCGAGCGTCGAACGGTCTGTCCCGGAGGAGGTGCTGGCGCGCGGCGTGCGCGCCGAAGTCGGCTTCACTGTGAACGAGTTGGGACGCGGCGCGCCGTCCGGCACCTTCTTCGACTTCGCGCCGCTCCACCTGCTCACCACGGCCGCCCTCGCCGCCGCCGACGCGCCCGACGCGGCGGCCGGGCGGTACCGCCCCAACCTGGTGCTGCGGACTCCCGGCGGTGTCGCCGGCTTCGTCGAGAACGGCTGGGTGGAGGGGGAGTTGGCGGTCGGCCCTGAGCTGCGCCTGCACGTCCTGGCCGCGACGCCGCGCTGCGCCGTCCCCACCCTCGCGCACGGGCCGGGACTGCCGCGCTCGGCGGCGGCGCTGCGGGTGCTCGCGGAGCGCAACCGGGTGGTGCCGCTGCCGGGCATGTCGGCGCTGCCCTGTCTGGGTGTGTACGCCCGGGTGCTGCGGCCCGGGCGGGTGCGGGTCGGGGACCGGGTCGGGCCGGTGTCCTGAGGGGTTTTCCCGCGGAAACGGAACCGGTTGCCGCTCAAGGAGGTCCCATGGGTACCAGAACCGAGTCCGGGGAGGCGACCGGGATGGGCGGCGGGCACCG
Source organism: Streptomyces sp. NRRL S-495 (assembly GCF_000966955.1). Classification (NCBI taxonomy): domain Bacteria; kingdom Bacillati; phylum Actinomycetota; class Actinomycetes; order Kitasatosporales; family Streptomycetaceae; genus Streptomyces; species Streptomyces sp. NRRL S-495. Next base: position 9,406 of record NZ_JZWY01000832.1, on the reverse strand, counting down.
GCAGTTCGAGGACACGGCGGGCAAGGGTACGGCGGGCAAGGGCGTGGACGGCGAGGAGGCGGACGGGAGCGCGGGCGGACGGGCGGCGCGGTGGGCGCGCTGGGCCGTGGTCGGGACGGCCGGGGCGACCCTGGCGGTGGTGCTCCTGACCTCGGGGGACGGCGGGTCGGGCGGGCGCTCGGCGCCGGTCACGGTGACGGTGACGACGCCCTCGGGCACGCCGACGCTCACCATCCCCGGTCCGGGCCCGCTGCCGTTCGGGACGTCCGCCGCCCTCGGCCGGCCCGCCGTTCCCTGACTCCCTAACCCAGGGCCTCGGCGAGCGCGGTGAGGAACGCGTCCGTGGTGCCCTCGTCCCGGACGGCGATGCGGAGCCAGTCCGGGCCGAGGCCGGGGAAGGTGTCGCCCCGGCGGACGGCGAAGCCGCGTTCGCGCAGCCGGTCGCGCATGGTGTCCGCGCCGGGCAGCTCGACCAGGACGAAGGACGCCGCCGGTTCGCCGTGCACCCGGACCTCGGGGAGGGCGGCCAGGCCCTTCAGCAGGTGGTCGCGCCGGAGTCCGAGCTCGTGGGCGGCCTGCTCGGCCTCGTCGAGTGCGGCCGGGGCCGAGCAGGCCTCGGCGGCGACCAGGGCCGGGGTGGAGACCGGCCAGAGCGGCTGGGCGGCGGCGAGTCCGGCGATCAGCGGGGCCGGGCCGAGCACGTAGCCGATCCGCAGCCCGGCCAGCCCCCAGGTCTTGGTGAGGCTGCGCAGCACCACCACCCGGCCCGGCAACTCCCGTGCCGCGGCCAGGGATTCGCTCTCCCCGGGCACGGTGTCCATGAACGCCTCGTCGATCACCAGGGTGCGGCCGGGCCGGGCCAGGGCGGCGACGGCGGCGGCCGGGTGGAGGACGGAGGTGGGGTTGGTGGGGTTGCCGAGCACGACCAGGTCGGACTCCTCCGGGACGGCGTCGGCGGTCAGCCGGAAGCCCTCGGCGGGGGAGAGCACGGCGCGGTGCACCGGGTGTCCGGCGTCCCGCAGGGCGGCCTCGGGTTCGGTGAACTGGGGGTGCACCACCGTGATGTGACGCGGCATCAGGACGCGTGCGAGCAGGACGAACGCCTCGGCGGCGCCGGAGGTGAGCAGCACCTCGTCCACCGGGCGGCCGTGCCGGGCGGCGACGGCGGCGCGGGCGGCGGTGCCGTCGGGGTACGCGGCGAGGTCGGCGAGGGTGGCGGCGAGGCGGGCGCGCAGCCAGGCCGGGGGCGTGCCGGTGCGGACGTTGACGGCGAGGTCGACCAGGTCGGCGCCGTCGGCGCGGACCTCGGCGTCCCCGTGGTGGCGCAGGTCCGGCTCGTGCGCCTCGGGTCCGGCGGGGGAGTGGGGGGTCACGGGTGCTCTCCTGCGTTCCGGTGGTGGGGGGGTGCGGGCGACGGCGGCCGTCGCGGACGCGGTCTTCCGTTTGGGGACGAGGAGTTCGCCGCCGCCGGTCGCCGCCAGCGCCGCCGCCTCGGCCACGCTGACCGTCCCGACCGCCTCGCCGACGGTGCCGGACGGGTTCGGCACCCGGACGGCGGCCAGCGCCCCGGCCGGGTACTCGATCACGGGGGCGCCGAGTGCCGCCGCGGCCGCCCGGACGGCGGGGTGGCCGCCCTTGCCGGTGAGGGTCGCGAGCGCGCGGACGGCGTCGGCGGGCAGTCCGGCTCCGGCGAGGGTCCGCCGGATCAGCTCCAGCAGTTCCGTCTCCGTGGCGGTCGCGCGTACGCCCACGCCGACGACGAGGCCGCCGTCGTGAACGAACCCGCCGCCGTCCGGCGGGCGCACTGCGCCGCGCACGTCACGAGCGCCCCGCGCATCCCGCGGAGTCCGCGCCCCCCGAGTGCTCCCAGCGCCCCGCGGCCCGCCGTCGCCCCGGTCCTCGGGGCGAGCGTCGGGGCGGCCGGGCCCGTCCCGGTCCGGATTCCTCACGCCGCACTCACCGTCCGCTCACGTCCCGCTCCTCCACGTCACCCGCCCGACACCTGCCCGAGGTCCGGACGCCGGTCGGCCCGGCCCTGCGGCCACCGAACGCCACCGGGGCGGCCGAAATCCGCCGGTCGCCGCTTGGGCGGAATGCCGCAGGTCAGGGCGATACCGGGCGTCGGGGGCCGCCGGAAATCCCACCACGCCCGCGACGGACGGGTCAATCGAGCCGATTGTGACGTTCCCCGGCCGCCGTCCGGCGGCGAAGCTCGGCCACCGATCCCTGTTCGCCAGTTCTTCACCTCTCCGCCGAGGCCCGCGCCACCGCACCGCTCCTACTGTTTGCGGCGCTCCGAAACCGCCGGTGCCCCGACCGGCGGTCCTCTCCCACCCGGCAGTACCCGGCGGCCGGGAAAGCCTGCCCTGCCCGCCGCCGATCCCGACGCACGGAGGACACCATGCCCGAAACTCCGGACACTGTTGACATGAGCGCCACTAACCCGAGCGCCGGGGGTGCCGCCCCGAGCCGCCCCCGCCGCCGCAAGCTCACCGCCTCGGCCGCCGGGCTCGGCCTCGTCGCCGGCTCGCTCGGCCTCTGGGCCGCCACCGGCACCACCGCGCAGGCCGCCGCCCTGCCGACGCCCGACCACGTGGTCGTCGTCGTCCTGGAGAACCACGCCTACACCCAGGTCATCGGCAGCTCCAGCGCGCCGTACATCAACAACACCCTCAAGGCCGGCGGCGCCACCCTCACCCAGTCCTTCGGGCTCACCCACCCCAGCGAGCCCAACTACTACCAGCTGTTCTCCGGCTCCAACCAGGGCCGCACCGACGACAGCTGCGTCTCCGTCGGCTCGATCAACAAGCCGAACCTCGCCTCCGAGCTGATCGCCGCCGGCCAGACCTGGGGCAGCTACAACGAGGGCCTGCCGAGCCAGGGCTCGACCGTCTGTTCCAGCGGCAAGTACGCGCAGAAGCACAACCCGTGGTTCGGCTTCTCCAACGTGCCGACCAACACCGCGTACACCATGACGCAGTTCCCGACGAACTTCGCGACCCTGCCGAAGGTCTCCTTCGTCGTCCCGGACCTGTGCAACGACATGCACGACTGCTCGGTCGGCACCGGTGACACCTGGATCAAGAACAAGCTCGGCGCCTACGCCACCTGGGCCAAGGCCAACAACAGCATCCTCGTCGTCACCTTCGACGAGGACAACCGCCTCGCCGGCAACCGCATCCCCACCGTCTTCTACGGCGCCCACGTCACCCCGGGCTCCACCACCGCCACCACCTACAACCACTACAACGTGCTGCGCACCCTGGAGGACCTCGCCGGCCTGACCAGCCACGCGGGCAACGCCGCCACCGCCGCCACCATCACCGGCATCTGGAACTGACGCCCGTGTACGTCGCGGACTCCCGCAGCTCCAAGGCCCCCGTCGCCCCGGCCGAGACCCGGCCGGGGCGGCGGGAGGCCGCCGACGGCACCGGCGACGGGCCCGGCACCGGCGACGGCCCCCGTACCGCCGACGGACGCCGCACCGCCGTCCGGGCGGCCGTCCCCGGCACCGTGGTGGCCCTGGGCGTGGTCAGCCTGGTCACCGACATCTCCTCCGAGATGGTCAGCGCCGTCCTGCCGCTCTACCTGCTCACCGGCCTCGGCCTGTCCCCGCTCGGCTTCGGCCTGCTCGACGGCATCCAGAACGGCTTCAGCGCCGTCGTCCGCCTGCTCGGCGGCCACCTCGCCGACCGCCGGGGACGCGACGGGGCCTCCCGGCACAAGGCCGTCGCCGCCGTCGGCTACGGACTGTCCGCGCTCTGCAAGCCGCTGCTGCTGCTCGTCCACACCGTGCCGCTGATCGGCGCCGTGGTCGCCGCCGACCGCACCGGCAAGGGCCTGCGCACCGCCCCGCGGGACGCGATGATCTCGCTCGCCACCGAACCGGCCCACCGCGGCCGGGCGTTCGGCGTCCACCGGGCGATGGACACGGCGGGCGCGCTGCTCGGACCGCTCACCGCCTTCCTCGTACTGCGGCTGGCCGGCGGCCCGCTGCTCGCCGACGGCGGCCAGCAGCAGGGCTACCACGCGGTGTTCGCGGTCAGCGGGTGCGTCGCGGTGCTCGGCGTCCTCGTCCTGCTGCTGTTCGTGCCGAACCGGCTCGACGCCGCCGGGACGTCCGAGGGCGCCGAACCGCCGTCCGACGCCCGCCCCCGGCTGCGGGACGGGCTCGCGCTGCTGCGCATCCCCGGCCTGCGGCGGCTCACCGTGTGCGCGGTGCTGCTCGGCCTCACCACCGTCAGCGACTCCTTCCTCTACCTGCTGGTGCAGCGCCGGCTCGGCCTCTCCGTCGAGTACTTCCCGCTGCTGCCGCTCGGCACCGCGGGCGCCTTCCTGCTGCTCGCCGTGCCGCTCGGCGCGCTCGCCGACCGGATCGGCCGCCGCCGGCTGTTCTTGGCCGGGCACGGCGTCCTGCTGCTCGCCTACGGTCTGCTGCTGTCGCCACTGGACGGCCCGGCCGTCGTGGTCTGCGTCCTGCTGCTGCACGGCTCCTTCTACGCCGCCACGGAAGGCCTCCTTCTACGCCGCCACGGACGGCGTGCTCGCCGCCGCCGCGGCCGACACCGTCCCCGCCGAGCGGCGCGGCGCCGGCCTCGCCCTGGTCGGCACCGGGCAGGCGCTGGCCCGGTTCGCCTGCTCGCTGGTGTTCGGCGCGCTGTGGAGCGCGGTCGGCGGCACCACCGCGCTGACCTGGTCGGCGCTGGCGCTGGCCGGCTGCGTCACCGGGGCGGCGTTCGTCCTGCGCGAGCCCGCCGCCGCCACTGCTGCCGCTGCTGCTCCCGGCGGGCCCGCTGCCCCTGGTGAGCCCGCCGCCCCCACGACCGACGACTCCGAGGTGCCCTCGTGACCACCGCCACCCTCCCGAACCGCACCCGGGTGCTGATCCTGCTGGTCGCCGTCGTCCTGCTCGGCGCGGTCGGCACCGGCGCCGTCCTGTGGGCCTCGGACCGCTCCGCCGAACGCGACCGCACCCAGGCCGGCGGCCCGGTCGTCACCCGGGGCGAGGTCACCCTCAAGGACCCGGCTGCCCGCCAGCTGGTCTTCCGCAACATGGCCTGGGGCCCGCACCGCGACGAGGTCGTCACCGTCCCCGCCGGGCACCCCGACGGCCCGCGCACCTCCTCCGGCGTCCAGTGCCTGCGCTTCTACGCCGCCGCCGGCACCGGCATCTGCCTGCGGGCCGACCGGGGCGCCCTCCAGGACACCTACCGGGCCGTCGTCCTCGACGACCACCTGCGCGAACTGCGCTCCTTCCCGGCCGCCGGCGTCCCCACCCGCTCCCGGGTCTCGCCCTCCGGCCACCTCGCCGCCTGGACCGTCTTCGTCAGCGGCGACTCCTACGCGGGCACCGACTTCTCCACCCGCACCTCGATCGTCGACGTCCGCGACTGGAACCTCCGGGAGAACCTGGAGGAGTTCGACGTGATCAAGGACGGCAAGCCGTACCGGGCCCCGGACGTCAACGTCTGGGGCGTGACCTTCGCCGACGACAGCACCTTCTACGCCACCGTCGCCACCGGCGGCCAGACCTACCTGGTCCGCGGCGACCTCGCCGCCCGCACCCTCACCACCCTGCACCAGAACGTCGAGTGCCCGTCCCTCTCCCCGGACGGCACCCGGATCGCCTACAAGAAGCGCGTCCCCGGCGCCTCCGCGGACGCCCCCTGGCGGCTGTACGTCCTCGACCTCGCCACCATGACCGAGACCGCCACCGCCGAGCAGCGCAGCATCGACGACCAGGCCGTCTGGTCCGACGACCGCACCCTGCTCTACGCCATGCCCGGCGACTTCGGCGCCGACCTGTGGACCGTCCCCGCCGACGGCAGCGGCGCGGCCGGGCGGCTGCTGGAGGCCGCCGTGGCCCCCGCCTACCTGGGCTGAGCGGAGGGCCGCACGAGGGCCGATCGGGGTGGTTGGTCCCACTCGGAACTCGGAGCGTAGGGTCCAGGACGAGCACTACGAGTGGCCGCGCCCCCGACCGGGCCGCCACGAGGACGGACCGGGGGGGAGCGGGAACAGTGAGGCAACGAGGGCCCGACGGCGGATCGCCGCCCGAGCGTGCGACCAGCGACTCCTGGCCGGCGCTGCACGGCCGGCCGGTGCTGCGCCGGACGGTCGCGATCGGTCTGGTGGTCTTCGTGTCGGTGCTGGCGGCCCTCGCCGTCCGGGGCGTCAACGCGCTCACCGTCGGCCGGGGCGCTATCGAGACCGACCGCGACCGCGCCGAACTGCTGGCCGGGCTCCACCCCTCCCAGCACCCGGGCGCGGGCCGCTACTACGTCCCGGTCGGCGCCGTCTACACGCGGGGGGCGGACGGCCTGCCCGTCGCCTACCTGCACTACCGGCTGGCGGGCGGGCGCGAGGTCGGCATCGGCGACTTCCTGCGCACCTACGACGCCCTCCGCCTCGCCCTCCGAGATGGCCGACGAGGCGCCCACCGAGGATCCGGCCCCCGACCCCGACCCGGCGGACACCACCCAGCCCGCCACCGAGGCCACCGACCCGGAACCCACGGACCACATCGCCCCGGCCGCCGACCCCGCCGCCGACCCCAGCCCCACCCCGACTCCGACCTCGACCCCGACCCCCGAGGACACCGAGGACCCCGCCCCCAGCACCGACCCCACCCGCAACCGGGCCCGCCGCATCTATGTCGCCCCCGACCCCGCCGGCCTCCCCGGCGCATCTATGTCCGCGCCACCGGCTGACCGGCCGGAACTGCGGCTCGACGCCTTCGAGGCCATCGCCGACACCGCCGCCCGCCACGACGTCGTACTGGAGCTCGTCGGCGGCGAGCTGGGGGTCAGGCCGGCGCCCGACGGCGACCGAGGCCAGATCCTCGCGTGGCTCCAGCGGGCCTGCGCACAGCAGCGGCCGGACCTCTGGCTCTTCGGCCGACAGGGCCTGCGCCTCGTCCCGTCACGCCAGGCCGGTGCCGCCTACCCGGCCGGTGCCGCCCGCCCGGACGGCACCCTCGCGCCCGCCGAGTACTTCGCGGGCCAGGGGGAGTGGGCCGACTCCCGGGGCGTGCTGCTGGTCGCGGAGATTACCTCCTTCGACCGGCGGGCCGACGAGCGGCACCGGGTCGAGAAGCCCCGCGCGTACGCCGAGAGCGGCATCCCGCTCCACCTGCTGGTCGACCGGGACAACGACACCGTCACCGTCCACAGCGAGCCGGTCAAGGGCCGCTACCGAGTGATCCGGAGCTACGACTACGGCGAGCGGGTCGAGCTGCCGCTCATCGGTGCGGTGCTGGACACCGAGGAGCTCAAGGACTACAGCCGCTGAACCAACCCGCCTTCCGGTGTTGTCGGTTGGCCGTGCTGTACTCCCGCCATGACGCTTGAGAACAGCACGCCGCCGCCCACCCGTTCCGCGGAGTGGGCGGCCACTCTGGCCCAGGGCTTCGGGGAGGTGCTCGGCCGGCCCCTGGCCGAGTACGAGGACGGGGACGCCCGCTACGGGGCCTACTACGGCGGCAACTTCCTCGACGAGGCCGAACTCGACCACGACCCGGTGTGGGTCGGCCGGGCCGCGCTCGCAGGGGAGGAGACGGTCGAGCCCGGCCATCTCCTGCTCACCCCGCCCGGTGACGCGGCCGGGACCGAGTTGGTGTTCGACGCCAGCCGGTCGCTGTTCTGGGTCGACCCGCGCGAACTGCCGGACACGCTGGCCGCGTTCGGCGCCGATCTCGCCGCCGCCGTCGCGGAGTCCGAGAGCGGCCAGTGGCGCGGTGCCCTGCTGGGCGCCGACCTGGGCCGGGCGGCCGGGCGCCATGGCGTCAACCTCGCCTCGGCCGACCTGCCGCCGGAGTTGTGGACACTCTGGCAGGCCCGGATCGCCTCCGGCGACACCCTGCTCGACGCCCTCTGCGCCGCCACCGGCCTGACCGCCGCCACGTCGTCGGAACTGGTCCCGGCCGGTCTCGGCGACAGCGCCGACCAAGTGGAGGAGGAGGCCCACGAGCTGGTGGCCGGTGTGGCCGACCCGGCCCTGCGGGACTATCTGGCGGCCTTCTGCGACGAGGAGTCCCACGACCTCGCCCTCGTCCGGTTCGCCCCGGCCGACGCGGACGACGACGATGACGACGAGGAGTTCGAGGACGACGACTACGACGAGTCGCAGGGCGGCACCGTCGTCGTCCGCTGGGACGGCGCGGTCGACCAGTACGAGGTCACCGTCCGCCGCCTGACCGCCTGACCGCCCGGCGGTCCGCCCCGGGCCCTCCCGCGCAGGAGGGCCCGGCTCCCGGGGGACAAACCCAGGGGATAAAGTCGCGGGGCGAACCGATCTGCGGTGCGCGCGTGGAACCGAAGGAGCAGACCGTGGGCGAGGCCGTCTCCCCCGAGACCGGTGCCGACACCGTGGACCCCCGCCGGGGCGCGGAGCTCGCGGCGCGCTGGTGGAAGTGGGCATTGTCGGCCCCGGCCGAGCGCAGCCCCGTCGGTGACACCACCGGCGAGTTCGCCAACTGGCGGCAGCCCTCGGACGTCTGGTTCCTGGCCGGCACCTACGGCGGCCGCGTGGTGCGCCGCTGCCCCATCCGCGCCGGGCAGCCGGTTTTCTTCCCGGTCTTCAACACCCAGCGCCTCGCCCTCGGCCTGTCCTCCGCGCCGTGGCGGGTCGAGACCTCCAAGGCCGAGGCGACGCTGAACGGAGTCCCGCTGCGGGTGCAGGAGTTCGCGTCCAGGCGCTTCCTGGCGATGGGCATCCCGCGCGTCGCCTGGGGCCAGTGGTGCGCCCTGGACCCGCTGGCGCCCGGGCAGTACGTGCTCTCCATCAAGGCGAAGGCCGGCGAGTTCTGGGTCGACACCACCTACCACCTGGACGCCGTCGAGTACTGACGGTCGCGTTCCGGTTGTCCCGTCGACTCAGACCGCGGCGAGCAGGTCGCGCAGCGGGGCCGGCTCCTGCCCGGGGGCCAGGGCCTGTACCAGCAGATGCCCGTAGCGGATCTTGCGGCCCTTCTTGGTGCCGAGGAAGCGCCGCAGCTGCCCCTCGGCCGGGCGGCCCTGGTGGGCGGGCTGGCGGACGAAGGTCTGCCAGGCCGGGAGGTCGCCCTCGTCCCGGACGATCTCCACGACCCGGGCCACGCCCAGCGCGCGGATCAACTCCTCCTCCAGGTCCGCCACACACACGAAGAACCCCTCGCGCGGCGCTCCCGCCCGGTCGAGCCCGCGTTCGTAGAAGCCCTGCTCGTTCGCGTCGCACAGCCCGGTGAGGCGCAGCCCCAGCCCCGGCGGCCCGAGCAGTTCGGCGTAGCGGGCGATGTTCATCGCCCCGCCCATGGAGACCACGCACACCCCGTCGCCGGCCAGGTCCCGGCGGTGCCGCGCGGCCAGCGTCCCGACGGCGGCGAGATCGCTCGGTCCCTCCACCAGGACCGCCGTCCGCGCCCCCACCC
>NZ_JZWY01000831.1:0-1586 GCF_000966955.1 Streptomyces sp. NRRL S-495 | reverse complement strand
AGCCCGGTGCCACCGACCACCAGTCGACCATCATCCAGCTGCCCAACGGCCTGGAGGACCAGATCCCCGCGCCGCTGGTCACCAAGGACAACGTCGACGACAAGTCCCTCTGGGGCAACAACGTCGGCAAGTAACCCCACCGACCCCTCGTGAGCCGCGGCCCGGGCTCCCCTCTCGGTGCCGCCGTTCTCGGACCCTGCGGAAAGGACCCCGCCATGGCGGACCCCAGCCCCGTCCGGGGCCCCGTCGTCGAGGCCGACGGGATCAGCAAGCGCTTCGGCGCCACCGTCGCGCTCAGCGACGCCCGCATCTCGGTCGCCCCTGGCGAATCGCATGCCCTGGTCGGCCGCAACGGCGCGGGCAAGTCCACGCTCGTGTCGATCCTCACCGGCCTGCAGAACCCCGACACGGGCACCCTGCGTTTCAACGGCGAGCCGGCTCCGGCCCCCGGCGACACGGACGCCTGGCGCTCCAGGGTCGCCTGCGTCTACCAGCGCTCCACCATCATCCCCGCGCTGACCGTCACCGAGAACCTCTTCCTCGACCGGCAGAGCGCCGCAGCGCTGCGCCCGATCGGCTGGAAGCGGCTGCGCGGCCGCGCCACCGAGCTGCTCACCGAGTACGGGCTCACCGAGTACGGCGTGGACGTCGACCCGAGCGCGCGCGCCGAGGAACTGAGCGTCGAGCAGCGCCAGTTCGTCGAGATCGCCCGGGCACTGTCCTTCGGGGCCCGCTTCATCATCCTGGACGAGCCCACCGCCAAGCTCGACGCGCGCGGCATCGACCGGCTCTTCGAAAAGCTGCGCTCGCTCCAGGAGCAGGGCGTCGCGTTCCTGTTCATCTCCCACCACCTGCAGGAGGTCTACGACCTCTGCGCGACCGTCACGGTCTACCGGGACGCCCGGCACATCGTCACCGCACCGGTCGCCGAACTCGACCAGCAGGCCCTGGTGGAGGCGATGACCGGCGAGAGCGCCCGGGGCAGTGGGCCCGCCTGGTCGGTGACCGGCCGCACGCGCACCGACGGCGCCCCACTGCTGGAGGTCTCCGGCCTGAGCCTGGCCGGCACCTACCAGGACTTCTCCCTGACCGCGCGGGCCGGCGAGGTCGTGGGCCTGGCCGGAGCGGCCGCCAGCGGCAACGTCCGGCTCGCCGAGACGATCGCCGGCCTGCACCGCCCGCAGGCCGGCACGATCACCGTCGCGGGCCGCCCGGTGCGCACCGGGCGCGTTCCCGCCGCTCTCGCGGCCGGCATCGGCTTCGTACCCGAGGACCGGCACGTCCAGGGCCTCGTCCCGCAGCGCAGCGTCGCCGAGAACGCCACCCTGACCGTCAGTGACCAGCTCGGGCCGTTCGGCACGGTACTGCCCTCGCGCACCCGGGCCTTCGCCGAGCGGATGATCGGCGACCTCGACATCAAGACGCCCGGCCCCTCGGCCCCGGTGTCCGCCCTGTCCGGCGGCAACCAGCAGAAGGTCGTCATCGCCCGCGCCCTGGCCACCGAACCGCACGTCCTGGTCGCCGTCCGCCCCACCAACGGCGTCGACGTCAAATCCAAGGAATCCCTGCTCGGCACCGTCCGCCAG
>NZ_JZWY01000830.1:0-3079 GCF_000966955.1 Streptomyces sp. NRRL S-495 | reverse complement strand
CTCGGCACCGTCCGCCAGGTCGCCGACGCCGGGAAGAGCGCCCTGATCGTGTCCGACGAACTCGACGACCTGCGCGTCTGCGACCGCGTCCTGGCCATGTTCCACGGCCGCGTCGTCGCCGAGTTCGAGCACGGCTGGAGCGACGAGCAACTGGTCTCAGCCATGGAGGGCATGGCCGGCCCGACCGATACGAAGGAAAGCCATGTCTCCCACCACTGAGGTCCGCGCGCACGCGGCGCCCGCCGCCACCCGGCCCGCCGAGCGCCGCTTCCAGCTCGCCCGCTACCGTGATCTCTCCCTCGTCCCGGTACTCCTGGTGCTGGGCATCATCGGATTCGCGGTCTCGCCCGCCTTCCTCACCTCCGACAACCTGCTCGGCGTCGGCCAGCAGGCCACCGAACTGAGCCTGCTGGTCCTGGCCGAGGCGCTGATCCTGATCGTCGGCCGGATGGACCTGTCCCTGGAATCCACGATCGGCGTGGCCCCCGTCATCGCCGTCTGGCTGGTCCTCCCCGACCACGGCGCGCGCTTCAACGGCCTCGGGCTCTTCCCCTCCTGGACCGCCATCCCGCTGTGCCTGGCCGTCGGCGCGGTCATCGGGGCGATCAACGGGTTCCTGATCCTCAAGCTGCGCCTCAACGGCTTCATCGTCACCCTCGGCGCGCTCACCCTGCTCCGCGGCCTCCAGGTCGCCATCTCCCAGGGGCAGTCGATCGTCAACCTGCCCGGCTCCTTCACCTACCTCGGCAGCGCCAGCTGGCTCGGCGCCCCGGCGGCCATCTGGATCTGCGCCCTGCTCTTCCTGGCCGGCGGCAGCGCCCTCGCCTGGCTGCGCCACGGCCGCGCCCTGTACGCGATCGGCGGCAACTCCGAGGCCGCCCGCGCCGCGGGCATCCGGGTCGACCGGATCACCTGGGTCGTACTGATCCTCGGCGGCCTGCTGGCGGCCTTCGCCGGTGTCCTCTACACCGGCCACTACGGCTCCATCTCCGCCGACCAGGGCAACGGGTGGATCTTCCAGGTCTTCGCCGCCACCGTGATCGGCGGCGTCAGCCTCAACGGCGGCCGGGGCACCCTCTTCGGCGCCCTGACCGGTGTGCTGACCCTCCAGCTCGTGGTCAACGTCATGACACTCGCGGGCGTTCCGCCGCTGTGGAACCAGTTCCTCAACGGCGCGATCATCATCGTCGCGCTGATCATCTCCCGCTTCGCCTCGGGCGAGAAGCAGGAGTGACGGGCCCCACGGCCTGAGGGCCGCCGGAGCGGCGCGACCGGCCCGGCGGGAACCGGTCGCGCCGCTCCGTCCTCTCCTTTCCCGCCCCTCTTCCCCGCCCTCTTCCCCGCCCCTCGACCGACCACCACTTCCAGGCCCGCACGCAGGAGGCGAACACCCATGGCGGTGACCGACCAGGCCATCGAGAAGATCAAGGAGATGATCGTCTCCGGCGCCCTGCCGCCCGGCGCGAGACTCCCCAACGAGGCCGGTCTCGCCGACCAGCTCGGGCTGTCGCGCAGCTCGCTGCGCGAGGCCGTCCGGGCGCTCACCGCGATGCGGATCCTCGTCCCCAAACAGGGCGACGGCACCTACGTGTCCGGCCTGGAGCCCCATCTCCTCCTCGAAGCGATGGCCTTCGCCGCCGATGTCTCCCACGGCCGCACAGCCGGGCAGCTCCTCCAGGTCCGACGCCTGCTGGAGCCACAGGCCACCGCCCTCGCGGCCGGCCTGCTCACCGACGAACACCTGCGAACGCTGCGGGCCGTCCTCGACCGGAGTGCCACGGACATCGGCATCGAGGAGTTCATCGAACTCGACATCGAGTTCCACCGCACCATCGCCGATGCCGTCGGCAACCCCGTGCTGTCCACCCTGCTCGGCATCCTCTCCACCCACACCCAGCGGCTGCGCATCGTGCGCGGTACGCACAACGCTTCCGCCCGCGAGCAGGCCCACCGCGAACACGAAGCCATCTGGCGGGCCCTGGTCAACCGCGATGCCGTCCTGGCCGCCAGTGCCAGCACCGTGCACGTCGCCGCCGTCGAGGACTGGCTGGCCGCCGGCACCGACTCCCTTGCCCTCGGCACCATCGCCTGACGGCGAGCTGCCGAGTCCCGCAGATCCGCTCCCCTCTCCCTCAATACGCAGGACCCCCACCGCCCAGGACGGTCTGACACATGAAGAGCCGAACCATCCGGACCACCTGCGCGGGCTGCATCGCCGTGTTGCTCGCCGGCTGCCTCACCGCCTGCGGCGGCACCGACGACCCCGGCAACTCCCGCCCACAGATCGGCATCGACATCCCCCGCGCCGACTCCGACTTCTGGAAGGCGTACGCGAAGTACCTCCAGCAGGAGATCGACGACCAGCATCTGAGCGTCCTGCCCCCGACCCGTTCGGACGGCGACGAGGCGACGTTCACCGCCAACGTCCACTCGCTGGCCGCACGGCAGCCCAAGTCCATCGTCATGGCGCCGCAGAACACCATGGCCACCGAATCGACACTCTCCGACCTGTTCCGCGCGAACATCCACGCGATCAGCGTGGACACCGAACCGGAGCACGGCAGCGTCTACATGGTGGTACGCGCCGACAACAAGGCGTACGGCACCAAGGCCTGCGAGTTCCTCGGCAAGCAGCTCGGCGGCAAGGGCAAGGTCGCCGAGCTCCAGGGGGCACTGAGCTCCATCAACGGATACGAACGCTCCGCGGGGTTCGCCGCCTGCATGAAGCGCAACTTCCCCGGCATCCAGGTGATCGCACTGGCCACCGAGTGGAAGGGCGACGTCGCCTCCGCCGAACTCCGGTCCACCCTCGCCGCCAACCCGGACCTGAACGGCATCTACCTGCAGGCCGGCGGTGTGTTCCTGCAGCCCACCCTCGCCCTGCTCCGGCAGCAGGGCCTGCTCAAGCCCGCCGGCCAGAGCGGCCACATCGCCGTCGTCTCCAACGACGGCATCCCCGCCGAGCTCNTCGACGCGATCCGCAAGGGCGACATCGACGCGACCGTCTCCCAGCCCGCCGACCTCTACGCCAAGTACGCCCTGTACTACGCCAAGGCCGCCGCCGAGGGCAAGACCTTCC
>NZ_JZWY01000829.1:0-6292 GCF_000966955.1 Streptomyces sp. NRRL S-495 | reverse complement strand
AGACCTTCCGTCCCGGCCCCACCGACCACGGCTCCACCATCATCTCCCTGCCCAACGGCCTGGAGGACCAGATCCCCTCGTCCCTGGTCACCAAGGAGAACGTCGACGACCCGTCGCTCTGGGCCAACCACGCCGCGGGCTGACCCGAGACGGGCCCCGGAACCGGGCCGGCAGCCACCGCGACAGCGGGACTGCGGTCCGCGCAGCACCAGTGATTGCTCCCCACCCACCCCCACTGAAAGGCCGCACCATGCGAAGTGCACCGGTGGTCAGGGCGATAGTCGCCCTGACCCTTGGTACCACCGCCGCCGCCTGGTCCCCCATGGTCCCCCGCCACGGCGACCGCCGCCACCACGACCACCGCCTGGTCCGGCGGCGCGTTCTCCGTCGACACCGCGAGCCTCGTCCGCGAGGCGAACATCGTCCTGGGCACCCCGAACACCGCGGCGACCCAGTCCATGCCGCTGGGCAACGGCACCCTCGGCGCCGCGGTCTGGGCCGCCAACGGCTTCACCGCCCAACTCAACCGCGCCGACACCCTGCCCAGCCGCAAGTCCCCCGGTTGGCTGCAGATCCCCGGCCTGTCCCGGATCACGAACGCCGCCGACTTCACCGCCACCGTCGACCCGTACGACGGAGTGCTGCGCGAGTCCGGCGACGGGATGAGCGCGACGATCTACGTCCGCGCCGACAAGGACGAGCTGGTCGTGGACGTGACCGGCGCCGACCCGAACACCGTCCAGTCCGCCACCGTCAACCTGTGGTCCGGGCGCACACCGGCCGCGGCGGCCTCCGGTGGCGTCGCGACGCTCGCCGAGACCTGGGTCGACAGCAACGCCACCACCGGCTCCGGCCGGACCTTCGGCTCCCTGGCCGCACTCACCGCCGGCGGGCGCAACGTCACCGCCACGGTCACCGACCCGCAGACCGTGAAGGTGGACGTCACCCCCAACCCCGACGGCAGCTTCCGGATCCTGGTCGGCAGCCCGAGCTGGACCGGCGGCAACGCCGCCACCACCGCCGCCTCGCTGCTGGGTTCGGACGCGACCGCGAGCTCCGACACCCTGCGGGCGCCGCACCAGGCCTGGTGGCACAACTACTGGGGCAAGCTCGGCCTGGTGAAGCTCTCCTCGGCGGACGGCACCGCCGCCTACCTGGAGAAGCTGCGCACCCTGTACTACTTCTACACCGCCGAGGAGTCCCGCGGGCCGCTTCCCGGCTCCCAGGCCGGAGTCGCCGACCTCTTCAACTTCTCCCAGGACACCCAGAACTGGTACCCGGCCGGCTACTGGTTCTGGAACATCCGCGGACAGGTGGCCGCCAACATCGGCGCCGGCGCGTTCGAGCTCAACAACGGCCTCTACAACCTCTACACCTCCAACCTGGCCAACATCCAGGCCTGGACCAGGACCTACATGGGCAACCGGCCCGGGATCTGTGTGCCGGAGACCATGCGCTTCAACGGCAACGGCTTCCAGAACGACGGCGACCCGTTCGGCGACGCCTCCTGCGACCAGGCCCTGACCACCTGGAACGGTGCCACGGTCTCCACCGGCGCCGAAATCGGACTCTGGGTCTGGCAGCAGTACCTGACCACGGGTGACAAGGCCTTCCTCACGGCGAACTACCCGCTCATGCAGCAGTCCACCCAGTTCCTGTTGGCCTTCACCACGGTCGGCGCCGACGGCAAGCGGCACGCGGTGGCCAACGTCCACGAGAACCAGTGGAACGTGCAGGACCCGGTCAACATGATCGACGCGATGAAGGCCCTCTTCCCCGCCACGATCTCCGCCGCCCAGGTCCTGAACGCCGACGCCTCGCTCGTCTCCCAGCTGCAGGCCGCGATCCCGCAGATCCCCGACTTCCCGCGCACCGACGCCGCGACCCACCGGCAGAACCTCACCGCAGCCGCCGACGCCTCCGGCACTGATGTGCTCGGCCAGTCCTCGCAGCCCACCGCGACGGTCTACAACACCGAGAACGACGACCTCGAAGCCGTCTGGCCCTACGGCCTGATCGGCGACAACTCACCGCTGCTGCCCGTGGCCCGGCGCACCTACAACAGCCGGGTCAACGTCCAGCAGAACGACTGGAGCTTCGACGCCGTCCACGCCGCCCGCCTCGGCCTGCCCGACCGGGTCGCCGCCGACCTGACCGCGCTCACCCAGAAGTACCAGACGTACCCCACCGGCCTGGCCGACCTGTGGGCCAGGCCCGGCGGGACCGAGCCCTACATCGAGCAGGCCGCCAACGTCGCGCTCGCGATCAACGAAGCGCTGGTCCAGGACTACGACGGCCTGCTGCGGATCGCCCCGGCCCTGCCGCAGGGCTGGGACGCCGACGGCACCCAGTACATCCACGGCGGCAGCACCGTCTCCGTCCAGGTCCACGGCGGCATCATCGGCACCGTCGGCATCCGCGCCGGCTCCACCGGCAGCATCAACATCCGCAACCCCTGGCCGGGCCAGAGCGTGTCGGTCGTCGACGGCACCGACAAGTCGACCGTCATCGTCAGCCCCACCACCGCCGACCAGTTCACCATCCCGACCACGGCCGGCAAGTCCTACCTGGTCCAGCGGGTCTCGGCCCCGGTCTCCGGCATGACGTTCAGCCGGCTCTCCGGCACACCGGCCACAGCGGCCAGCCACCTGGGCACCGCCCGGATCGGCCTGGACAAGGCCACCGGCACCGGCACCGGCCGCATCACCGGCATCAACGGCCTGTGCGTCGACGACTCCGGCGCCGGCACCGCCGACGGCAACCCGATCGTCGTCTGGACCTGCAGCGGCACCGCCGCCAACCAGCAGTGGACCGTCGGCACCGACGGCACCCTGCGCACCCTCGGCAAGTGCATGACCGCCCCCGGCACCAACCCCGGCAACAACACCCCCGTCCAGCTGTACGGCTGCGTGAACGGGGCCGGAAACCAGGTCTGGCAGCCCCAGGCCGACGGCACCCTCAAGAACCCGCAGAGCAACAAGTGCCTGGACGACTCGGGCGCCGGCCCCGCCGGCACCGGACTGATCCTGTGGGACTGCTCCGCCGCCGCCAACCAGATCTGGCACCTGCCCTGATCCCGACCTGACGCAACAAGGCCCGGGGTGTCGACCAACGATGGTGGTCGACACCCCGGGCCGTCCTCGCCGCGACCGCCACGAAGCCGGCCGACGCCCGCTGCCGGTGTCCGGCTTCCGTCAAGCAGCAGCTGAGTGAGGATCATTGATCGCTCGGCTGGAGCCTGTGCTCAGAGGGACTCCTCGTACGCCTCACGGATGGCTGCAGGGATACGGCCGCGGTCGTTGACGAGGTAGCCGTTCGCCCTCGCCCAGCGGCGTACGGGCTCGTCCTCCGGACGCGGATCGAGCCGACGAGCCCTGCCAGGTCCCCTCCAGTCGCCTGATGAGACTCCTTCCAGCTGGTCCGCCACCTCCTGGAAGAAGGCGGACAACGACGGATATTCACCGTCCTCGGGCGATGAGCCCTCGGACCAGGACCCCACGGCTCCGGTGCGCGTGTTCAGGAACCTCCCGTAGAAGCCGTCACGCTCCGCTGAGATCGGCACCCACTCCCTGCGCCAGGACTGGCATTCAGGGTCTCCGGACGGTTCCGTCTCCTCCATGGCCGTCCTGTGGAGGTAGACGCGCTCGATGTCCGTGAGCCCGAGGAGGAGTCCGCCGCCAGGGACGACTCCCTGGCAGCCCAGCGCCACCAGACACGATCGGACATCAGGTTGCCTGCCGGCATCGATGTCGTTCACCAGAAGCCACTGCCACATCTCCCCTGGCAGGTCCACACCCATGCGCAGTTCGGCCGCGCTGATGGCTGCCTGGTTCCCGGGGCCGCCGAGGGCAGCAAAAACGCCAGGGGTGTGCTGCTCGAGCCACGCGGTCACCCGGCCCCACGCCTGCCGCACGTCTCCTGCGGCGGGCGTCGGCACACCGCTCACCGGTGATCTCCGGCTCGGCCGGACGCAGACAGACGCGCAGGCAGACGCGCAGGCCGCCGACCTGCGCCGCCGGCTTCGGAAGAGCGCTGCCGGATCGTCCAGGCTGTCGAGTCGTCGTCTGCCGAAGAAGGCTGCGACTGCTGATCATCCATGGGCAGACCGTACGTCAGGCCACTGACACCGCATCGATTTCCCCGTGCTGCTGAGGAACGGGGGACCCGGCCGGCCATGCCGCCGGACCACCGGAGCCGTGTCGGCGAAGACGCCCGATGATAGCTTTCCGCAATCGGACAGCTCCGTAGTGTGTAGCGTGAGGTGCATGACTGCTGAGAACACCCGCCGACTGATCCTGATCCGGCACGGCAAGTCCGAATGGTCGGACGTGGACGACCACGAGCGGCCCCTCGCGGCGAAGGGCCGCAAGGACGCCCCGGCCGCCGGGAAGTGGCTGGCCGCCACCGGTATCACTCCCGGCACCGCTCTCTGTTCCACGGCCCTGCGGTGCCGGGAGACCTGGAAGCTCGCGGCGGCCGAACTGCCGCAGCGCCCCCCGACCCGCTTCGAGGACCGCCTCTACGACGCCTCACTCGGCGAGCTGACCGCGCTGCTCAACGAGACCTCCGACGAGGTCACGGACCTGGTGGTGGTCAGCCACAACCCGGGCCTGCACGCACTCGCCGACGCCCTCGCGGGCGACGGCGAGGACGGGCCGCTCGCACAGATGCGCCGCGGCGGCTTCCCGTCGGCCTCCGTTGCCGTCCTGACCTTCGACGGGCCGTGGAAGTCCCTGGAGAACGGCTCCGGCCACCTGACCCACTTCTGGTCCCCGACTGCGTGAGCGCCCGCCCGGGTGCCGCCACCTCGCGCGGCGGCACCCGGGCGCCGACCGCCTACCGGCCGGAGTGGTCGAGGATGTTGCCGTTGGAGCAGTTGTTGTCGTGGTCGCCGACGTAGCCGACGGTGCCGCTCAGGACGGGGACGCTGGCCACCTCCATGGTGCAGACGACGACGGCGGCGAAGTTCCAGTTGTTGGCGGCGTTGACGCCCTGGCCGAAGGCGGAGTCGTCGTCGGCGTGAGCGGGGGCGGCCATGGCGGTCGCCGCGAGGGCCGTGCCCGCCGGGGTTCGGTGTCCGCCGACCGAGAGGGGACGCCGTGATCGCCCACCTGCAGCGCGCCACCAACACGGCCGCGCTGACACTCGCCCTCTACGGCGGCGAGGGCATGTCTCGCAGACAGTGCACCGTTATCTGCACTCTCGCCTCTTCGTCGTTCGTGGTTCTCGTCACCGCGATCACGTGAGGCGCTGGGGACGCGCCGGCGAGCTATCCGGCCCCGCCCGAGTCGTGGGCCTGTGGGCGTGCCGTCGCAGCGGGCACCGCGCCCGCCGCGACCGGAACCGTCAGGCTGCTGTACGGACTACGGCTGCCAGACCGGATCGACCGAGACACCGCACTGGACCACGCCCTGGTTGTAGATCTTGGCGGTGGGGGCGCTCCAGCCCTCGAACGGCTCGAAGTTGCTGAAGGACTGGACGCCATCGTGGTGGGAAAACATCAGCGGCAGATCGCTCGCCGGGGAGAAGCGGAAATGAGCTGACTGATCTGCACGCTCACGCTCATCAGATTCGCCCTCGACACGGGCGGGCGAGGCTCGGAGCCTGCTCCTGCCGAAAACCTCATCCGGGACCTGTGACCTGCGCGTTCTCACGAACGGCCACGGGTGCCCGCATGAGCGTGCCAGGCCGATGGATCGTGCTGCTGAGACTGGCGTACCCGGGCGTGACCAACGCGTTCGCGATGCTGCGTCTGCTGCCGATGAGCGACCGCGACAAGGACGTGGAGATCCTGGCCCTGCGCCATCAGATCGCGGTGCCGGAACGGCAGCTGGGCGGGAAGCGGGTCCGGTTCGAAGCGAGCGACCGGGCATTCCTCGCGGCACTGCTCCACCACCTGCCGACGCAGGTGCTCCACCGGATGCGGCTACTGGTACGGCCGGACACCGTTCTTCGCCGGCACCGCGACCTGGTCGCCCGCCGTCACGCTGCCCGATCCCGTCCCAAGCGCGGAGGGCGGCCGCGTACCGTACGCTCCATCCGCGCCCTGGTCCTGCGCCTGGCCGCAGAGAATCCGGGGTGGGGGTACCGCCGCCTTCACGGCGAGCTTCTCGTCCTCGGCGTGAAGGCGGCCGCGTCCACGGTGTGGGAGATCCTCCAGAAGGCCGGGATCCCGCCGTCACCCGAGCGGACCTCCAGCACGTGGGCGGACTTTCTGCGCTCCCAGGCCGCCGCGCTCCTCGCGTGCGACTTCTTCGAGACAGTCACCCTGTCCGGGGCCCGGTTGTACGTG
>NZ_JZWY01000828.1:0-578 GCF_000966955.1 Streptomyces sp. NRRL S-495 | reverse complement strand
CCCTGTCCGGGGCCCGGTTGTACGTGTTCGCGGTGATCGAACACGCCAGCTGCCGCATCCGGGTCCTGGGCGTGACCGCGCATCCGACCGCAGCCCGGGTGGCCCGGACGGCGAGGAATCTCGCCATGGATCTCGAGGACGCCGGCTGCCGGGCCCGCTCTCTGATCCGGGACCGGGACGGGAAGTTCCCGCAACTGTTCGACGAGGCACTCAAGGAAGCGGGCATCGAGGTGGTACTCAGCGGCGTCCGGATGCCGAGAATGAACTCCACCATGGAGCGCTGGGTACAAACCTGCAGGCGAGAACGACTGGACCGGACATTGATCCGGGACCGGCGCCATCTCCTGCACGCCCTAAGCGAGTTCGAGACGTCCTACAACGGGCACCGGCCACACCAGGGCATCGCCAACGCCCGCCCACTCCACCCACTCCCCCAACCGATCACCGATCCAGGGCAAATCGCCCGCCTCGACATACGACGACGCGACCGACTCGGCGGCCTCCTCCATGAGTACCAACATGCTGCCTGATCAGAGCGGATGACGTTTTCGGCAAGGGCAAGGTCGGCCTGACGGTCG
>NZ_JZWY01000827.1:0-6650 GCF_000966955.1 Streptomyces sp. NRRL S-495 | reverse complement strand
GGGCAAGGTCGGCCTGACGGTCGAGGCCGTCCGCCAGCTCGGCGAGCGCGTCCACCCGAGGACCGGGCGGCAGATGTCGTAGCACCGCGTTCGAGGTGGTCGGCTGCACTGCCACGGTGGTGGACACCGAGGAGCTGGGCGCGCTGGCGTGATCACCCCCGAGCAGATCGCCGAGTACGTGCCGTACGGCCCGACCGAGCCGGTGCAGGCCTACCTGGACGAGCAGTTGCTGAGCAGGCAGCGCTGCCCGATCTCGCCGTCGCTCTTCACATGAGGTGCGGCCAAAAAAGGTGTCCGGGGCGGCCGTCACAAGCTGATCTTGGGCGCCCATTGCTCTGGTGAACCGGCACTTCGGAACTTCTCGTCCAGGAGAACACTTGGCCAGCTTCACCGACCCGAGGCTCACCATCGGCGTCGTCAATGTCGAGATCAACACCAGCGCCATCGGCGCCTACTGGGCCGGGTACCGCGAGGGCTACCTCCTCGCCGCGGACGGCCCAGAAGTCCTGCCTGGGTATACCGAGGCAGTCGAACGGCTGGAGTACCTCGAAGATCTACACGCCATCCTCGAAGAGCAGCCAAGCACCTTTGCCAACCGGCGCAAGATCAAGAAGGTCGAAGAGGAAAAGGCCCAGCAGAAGAAAGCCATAGAGGATTTAATCCAGAGAATATCATCAAGAAGGGGTCGGGGGAGATCGACCTAGCGCTCTCACTTTCAAATCCAACCGGGCGCGGAATTTTGGACTCCGGCACTGCCTATTCAGCAGGCATTATCAACGGGTGGGCCTGGTCCACTTACCAGCGCGACAGCCACATGCTCGATCCCCTCGCACCACAGCAGGCCCAGGAGTCAGCCCGGAAAGACCAGGAGATCCGAACCCGCATCTCCTACCGCAAACCGCTCACCGGATCAGACGTTCCCCACGAGAGTCGAACTCACGTCTACATGATGACGGCTACCGAATCTCGGCTCATCAAAATCGGCGTGGCAAAGAACCCGATGAAGCGCATGACGCATTCAAGTTCAGTAGCCACGAACCGGACATCATGCGACTACGCCGAAGCCCTGGCCCGGCCCCCACACGCCATCGGCGCAGAGCTGACCCCCTGGGGCCTCAGCGAACTACAGCCCCGTGAGTCGAGCACCGCATAGGGGCGGCCAGAGCCAGGGCGATGCCTCCGGCGGGGAATCGGCCGGCACCGGGATGGAGGGGACGGTGGTGCGTTGAGATGTGCAGGCTGCCGCATCACGGAACAGAATTCACACGATCCTGGATCAGCGCTGGATACCAGGGTGGCAACTCTGCGGACAGGAGAATGGTGAGCAAACACCTTGGTTAGGGGAGCAAGATCCGAGGTCCGGGTCACAGCTCTGCGAACAAGGCTCGCACCAATTTACAGGTTGCGTCGTCTTTGGGATCCATGCAGTGTGAAAGATCTCCTTGCGTGTTTTTTCGAGACGAGTTCCGTTGACAATGCTTTCAAGCCGGTCCTCGAGGACGTCACCTACTGGCCACTGCCGCGCCATGACGCACGGATATGCGGTACCGTCGGGAGCGATACAGAGCTTGCCACTCCAGCAATGGCCACACAACGCCGACATACTTGCTCGTTGACCTGTGACTTCTTCGCCGCGCCCGAACTCGCGGACTCGAGAAATGCGAACACTCCCGACACCGAGATCGCGCAGAAATTCTTCAGTCTGCCTGACCTCCGAATCGTTCTGTCGGATGCCGATGATGGAAGCCCGGGTTTCCACCTCGCTGTCGATTAGTCGCTTTAGGTTGGCAACAGTTTTAGCGTGACTGGACCTCACAGTCGTGATCGCGTCGTGAGTCGCCGAATCATGCGAATAGACTGATGTTGCAAAACGCACTCCATTTAGGACGGCAAACCGGAGAACGTTTTCGGTTAGTCTCGTTAGATTCGTGAATACCTCAACGAATTCGAAACCTACCTCTTTCGCATGCGAAAGGAGCCCTGGAAAATCGGGATTGAGCTGCGGCTCGCCGCCGATGAACTGAATCTTGCGGCAACCGAGATCGTACGCTTGATTCATGATCGATTCATAATCGAGCGCTGTCAGCAGGTCCTTGTCCCCGCTTCCGGGGTGGGACTCGGTATAGCAGTGAACACACTTCAGATTGCATCGGTTGGTCAGTTCCAACCAAAGGAAATCGAGACCTCGACCTTCACTGCCCATTTGCCCTTCGTCGTCGACGTCGTACCTCTCGTCGTCGATGTGATCGGCATGCACGGCTTGCTCCTTCGATCTTGATGGTCGCGACTCGGCGAATAACCGTCGCCAGCCAGGAACCTGATTTAATTGCGGGGGGCGTGGCCACTATCGAATCTGATAAATCCGCCACCCCCTACTCGTATCGACCAGGAAGTAGATCAGGAATGCCGTTCTGTTGCGCTTTTTCCCATCCGGGCTCGGCGTGTAACTTTCTTTGACGAACGCTACCGCGATTCCCTGGTCTTCTTGCAGGGAAATAATCTCCGTTTCCATGCCGTCTACTGACAGGTAGCCTTCGCTGCTGCCGTAAGGCAGTTCGAGCAACTGGGTGGAGAGAAGCTGGTCCGCATCCTTGTTGCGTACAGCTTCGTCCCGCAGACTGAATAGTTCGCGAATATCATTATTCATGCTCTCCTCCATTGAGTGGCGAAATGCTGGCAGGCATTACCGAATTTAGGCTTCTGGGCCATGGGCCGCAAATCGAATGCGTCTAATTGGGTGAAGACCTGCCGCTGGGCTTCGGAAAAACAGCGTCATCACGGCCGCCGGACAGGGGTCCGTGTACCGACTTGCCCAGTCTCTCGGTCCGTGAGGCAACACGCCCTCGTCGGCAGCGTTCCTTTCAAGGCGATGATGTCGACGAGTTCGGACCGGATCGCGCGGGCGACGACCTGGACACGGTCATGGACACCGAACTTCCTCCGCATGGCAGCGAGATCGTTCGAAACGATGAACTGGCTGATCTTGAGCCTCTCACCGATCTGCTCATCGGTGAGGCCGAGTGCGCACTGCTCGGCGACCTGCCGCTCGCGCCAGGTGAGCTGCGGATCGTCGGTTCGGGTGAGGGCGGAGTCGGCGTTGGTGATCAGTAGCTTCTGCGGCCCGGCGCAGAGCGCGGGGCCGGACTGTTCGGCTGTGCAGATCACGGTGCAGGTCTCGGGCTGAAGGCCCAGGTCGAGTGCGGCCTGGGCGTACGCGGTAGTGCCGTCCGTCGGTGTCTGGTGGCGTGCTGCGGACCATGCCGATCCGAGTCCGACGGTCTCTGCCGCTTTGGCCGGGTCGGCGGACGTCGGTGGGATGACCAGGGCGCAGGGGATTCCGCGGGCGAGTGCCTGGTGCACGATCCGGGTGACGACGTGCGCGGGCCGGTGGACGGCCGCCGTACCCTTCAGGATCTCGGCCAGGGGCACCATCGGCGGGATGTCCGCCAGGGCGTCGAGGTGCACGACGAGGCCGTTGGCGGTGCGCAGCTGGTTCGCGAGGTGACCGGTGGGTGCGTCGCCGGGAATGCCGGTGCGCGGCGGTCGAGGGCTTGCGACGGTGCCCTGGTCGTGTGCGGGATCTTCAGCGGCCGGCGACGGAACTGCTTCGGCGAGGTTCTGAAGGGTGTCCGTTCCGGAGATCAGCCCGTGCTCCAGGGCAATGCGCACGGCCATCGCCGGGTTGACGGCCGAGGTCGTGCGCAGCACAAGGGTTTCGAGGGCCTTCGCGGCATCGGTGGATATTCCCAGGAGGCGTTCGATGTCCTGGCGGGTGCCGCCTGCCGCCCGGATCCGGAGCAGGAGATTCTGTCGGTCGGTCAGGGCCGGCGCCTCGCCCGACGGTGTTGTGCGGATCGATTCACCGGTGTTCCACGCGAGGGCGAAGGCGTGGATGCGGTTGATCGCGCCGAGGTTGAAGCGGAAGCGCTTCACCCGTTCGGCGACGCCCGGCATCGTCATTCCGAGGCTTCGGGCGATCTGCTCCGTGGTTTCGCCCTGACCGATCAGGCGGAGGACGTCCACATGGCGCTCGGTCAGACGGACCGGGCGCTTGCGTGGTGGCCTGGTGGTGCCGCCCGGAGTGGGCGGGTCTTTCTTGGCGTTCATCAGCTCGCTGTGGGTCGGGGTGGTTGGGTCCGCCGCTGCTCGGGCTGCGTCAGCGTGTCGGGAGGACGTGGCCGGCGGTCAGGGGGTGAAGCCCGGCGGGCCGAGGATGTGGTCGCGAGCTGCTCGGGCGAGGGCTGCTTGGGCGGGGGTGGGGATGTCGGCGCGGTTCCAATGGAAGACCACCAGTTGGGCGAGGACCGCGCGGAGCCCTCGTGTCAGCTCTCCGCGGCCAGCGGCAGCGGCGAGAGTCCGGCCGGCGGTGTGGAAGACGGACGCCCGGGCACCGGCGTGCTCCAGACGGCCTCCCGGGCCGGTAAGTGCCGTGGTGTCGGCTGCCAGCAAACTTCCCACCCGCTCCACCATCTCCTCGTTGTGCCGGGAGGTCGCCGGCCGCATCTGGGCCACGCGGTGCCATACGTCACCCTGCTCGGTCCATTCCTGGCCGGCGGCACGCAGCAAGTGGCTGCACAGCAACATGGACAGTTCCGGACGGCCGACCGCGGGCTGGTTCGGGTCGGTGTCGGCCAAGTGGCTGTCGGTCAGGATGGCGCGGCTGTCGGCGTGGAAGAGGTCGTGGGCGGCGGCGATGCCGGCCGGACCGCCGAGGGCGGCCGTCTCGGGCTCGTAGATGCCGGGCCACCAGGCGGTGACGACGCCCTCGCGCCGGAGGGCGTCGAGCCTGCGGCCGGTCGCCTGTCGGAGGGCCTCGGAGGTGGTGGCCGGTCCGGGGTGGAGGCGGATGCGCCAGCAGGGGTGCTTTCGCACGTACCACCAGGCGTTAACGGCGCCGCTGTTTTCGGCTTGTCGCAGGTACGGGCCGAGGTGCGTGGCAAGGTCCTGTTCGGCGTTCCTCCAGGAGGACGGGTGGACATACACCTGCACCCAGTCGGCGAACTCGTCGGCGTGGTCCGTGAGCGCGGCGAGTCCGGCGACCCGGTACAGGTCGAGGGCGCTCGTCAGTGCGTCGGTGGGCATGCCCGCCAGGACGGCCGCCTTGGGCAGCGGGGTGCCGGCGAGGACGGCAAGGACGGCTTTCTCCATGAGGTCCGGAGAAGGTGAGTCGGTCATCGGTGGCATCCGGTTCAGGAGAGCAGGAGGCAGGCGTCCCAACCGGTGGCGGGCGCCCCGCCTCGGTCGGTGGCGTGCAGGGCGAGGGCGGTGCCGGCGGTGCCGTCGAGAAATCCGGGCAGAGGGGCCGGGCTCATCGCGTGCACGAGGCCGCGCAGGGCGGGCAGGTGCGCGGTGAGGCGGGCGGGCCGATCGGCGTCCTGGGCGACACGGTGGACGGTGTGGAGGAGGCCGGCCGCACCGTGGCACAGGCCCCGGTCGCTGATCTGCGCGAGCTGGGCGGGGTCGGTGATGCAGCGCAGGAGCGCGATCTCGGCATCCTGCTTGCGCTGTTTGTCCCGCAGGGCGATCGCGGCGAGCTGCTGGGCGCGGGCGAGGCCGGGTGTGCCGTAGCACCAGCTCGGCCGCCCGGGGCCGGTCTGGAGGGAGAGGCGGTGGCGGTGCTCGTCGGTGGTGACCCACTGCGGCCACCACGCTCCTCCGCCGGTGTCCTGCCGCAGGCCGTCCAGCCAGTCGAGGATGCGCAGCATGGCGTCGGTGTGGCCGTCGACGTCGGATCCTGCCTGCTTGGCGAGGGCCAGGAGGGCGAGGGGGCCGGTGATGCCGTGGGCGAGGCCCAGGTTGCCGTGGCCGCCGGGGAAGAGCCTGGAGGTACGGCCGGAGGGGTCGTGGCGCACCCACCAGCCGGGCAGGTCGCTGCCGGGCAGGGGCAGGGTGAGGCGCACCAGGTAGGTGAGCACGTCGTGGAGGGTCTCGCTGTGGGGGTCGCGTTTGAGGAGGAGGGCGCCGAGGCCGGTCAGCCCGTACAGCAGGTCGTACTCGCCGGCCGTGGTCTGCTCGCCGCGGTCGATGCGGGCGTGGGCGGTGTCGAGGCGGCGTGCCGTCAGGTTGGTGACCGCCCGGTCGAGGGCGTGCAGGGTCTCGTGGTGGTGGCCGGTGGTGCCGGCCGAGGTGTTCAGGACGAAGGCGAGGGCGGGTGCGCCGAGGAACAGGGAGGCGTGGTCGGAGGCGATGAGCGGCTGGGCGGTGCTGCCGGTCAGCCACTCCCGGACGGTGTCCGGGCGGCCGAGGCCGAGTGCGGCGCGTTCGATGTGCAGGAGGGTGATGCCGACGGCGCCGGTGGCCAGGGACTGCGCGTACTGGACGTTGTCCGTCCCGCAGGACGCCGGGCGGGTCGTTGCCGCAGGGGCGGCGGGGTGTTGGTGGCCGGTGGCGGTCATCGGGCGGCTCCGTCGGTTCGGATGGTCCAGGAGAGGGCGGCCGCGCGGGCCAGGCGCAGGTGGGCGCGTTCGGCGGTCGGGTCGATCCCGGCCGCACGGATGTGGTGCATGTGCAGCAGGGAGGCCAGGACCTCGTCCGGGCGCGGACCGTCGAGGGCGATGAGGTGGCGACGGTAGGTGTCCAGGGCGGCGCGGCGCCGGGCCCATGCGTCGGTGATCGCCGTGCCGGTGGCCGCGCGCAGGGCGGCCCAGGTG